>CALGUJ010000050.1 GCA_937902055.1 uncultured Pelolinea sp. | reverse complement strand
AAACATCATCATCAATAATAAGGGGAGCATCCGGTCGCGCAACGCAACCGGTTCCCCGATGCCGAGCAAATCCGGGCCGAGCACGATGATTTTGTCGTTGATTTTGATCCTCGTCTGGCCTGTATCCAGGTTGATATTGTTGAAACCGGCAGTGTATAAGCTGAGCAAGGCTTGTTTAAATTCCGCAGTTGCCCCTGGCGCGCTGTATACCGTGATCGTCACTGCCTTACCCTGTTCAATCGCCGCCAGAGCAGTCTCATCCAATACCGTCCCCGCCTGATAATCACCGTTTTCAACAGCTTTCAGTAATTCCTCTTTGGATGACAATAAATTGGAATCCATCGCGTCGCTCAGGAAAGCTTTCATCTCGGAAGTGGCATTTTCCGGCAGGACAATGGCTGTGGTGATGGTATCGTCGGGTTTGGAAGGCATTAAATAATACAACGCGATAAAAGCCACCAATCCCAATAAGGTCACAACCAGGAAAAATCGGTTGCGGAAATATAGCTTAAGATCTTTTTCGATCAGCGCTCGAATCATCCCAGCAACCCTCGGCCGGTAATCTCGATAAAGATATCTTCAAGAGTAGCTTCTTCGGTATGGGCTGTCAGCACCCTGCCGGAGGTGAAAGCTGTGTGAATTTTATCCGCCGAATCTTCTTCGTCCAACGGAATGCTGTGGGTGTGTCTCCTGCCGGAAGCATCCTCCGTTTCCACTTTCAATAACCGTTTGCCGTATTGTTGCTTAAGCGCGAATGGCTGATCCAGTGCGGCAATCTTGCCTTTGTTGATGAATGCCACACGATGCGAGAGCTTATCGGCCTCGACCATATCGTGCGTGGTCAGGAAAACAGTCGTTCCATTCTCGGAAGCCTGCCGGATGATAACGTGAATGGTTTGCGAGGATACGGGATCGAGCCCGTCGGTCGGTTCGTCCAGGAACAGGATGCGCGGTTGATTGATCAAGGCGCGCGCCAGCATGAGGCGTTGTTTCATGCCCTTTGAATACGTCGACACGCGTTCCTTCTCACGCCCCATTAATCCCACTTTTTCAAGCAATTCCATTGCTTTAAAATTGCGAATACCAAACAAGCGTGCAAAAAGGTTGAGGTTTTCTATGGCATTCATCTCTTCATACAGATTGGTCGTTTCAAAAGAGACACCCAAATATTGCTGCACCTTCTTGGCGGATCGATGAATATCCTCACCCAGAACCGTTACACTGCCCTCGGTGGGCCTCAACTGGCCGGTCAGCATGCGGACGGTGGTTGTCTTTCCCGCTCCGTTCGGCCCCAGGAAACCCAGTATTTCGCCTTCGTCTACTTCGAAATCGATGTGGTCGACTGCGGTCAGGTTTCCATAGCGGTAAGTAAGGTCGTGCGCGGAAATAGTTATTTCGTCCATTTGTGATCCTCTTTTTGAAAAATACACGTAATCGGGGATTATAATCGCAATCTGTAATCCGGGATTTGTGCGGGGATCGCCACGGATTTTTAAAGAGGAAAAATGTTGGAACTGGAACATCTTACCCTGGAGCGCGGGGGCGCTCTGATTCATTACTGGCTGGGCGGCAAAGCTTCGGCGCCGCTGGTGGTATTTACACATGGCGCCACCATCGATCATCACGAATGGGATATCACCCTGCCGCTGGCAGCACAGAAATTCCGTATATTGACCTGGGATGTGCGCGGCCACGGCCTCTCGCGGCCTGCCAAATTCACCCTGGAAGACACCCTGCTTGACCTGCTGGCACTGCTGGACATCTGCCAGGCTGAGCAGGTTTTTTTAGTGGGCCATTCCATGGGCGGCAATATTCATCAGGAATTTGCTTTCCGTTATCCCGAGCGCGTGCGTGCTATGATCTGCCTGGATTGCACCTGGAATTTTCAGCGCCTGACAACCTTCGAAAAGGCCATGCTTTCCTCCGCCAAACAAATCTTCAATCTTTATTCCTACGAAAATCTGATCAAACAATCGCTGGACGCCACCGTGACTTCTCCTTCCGGTCGCGAGGTCCTTGAGAAAGCCATGCGTGTACAAAGCAAGGATGAATACGTGCAAATCATGATGGACCTGGCGTTATGCTTGCACGAAGAACCGGAATACCAGTTCAGCAAACCATTGCTGCTCCTGATGGGGGAAAAGGAAAGCACCGGGAATATCAAAAAAGCCATGCCGGTTTGGGCCAAACACGAATCCAATTGCCGCCTGGTGATCATCCCGGACGCCAAACATTGCGCCAATTTGGATAATCCTGACTTTTTCCACCGCGAATTATTCCGGTTCCTGGAAGAACAAACCGGTAATTAAATCAACAGGGACCAGCTTTTTTGCTGATCCCTGTTTTACATTGATAGTCTTTTGGATCGCTCGATCTAGCGCGATTCCTTTTCATAAGGATTGCCGATATCCGCAGGACCGCCACCTTTGGCCATATTGACAGCCAGAATAATGACAGTGAGCAGGTACGGCAGCGCCTGAAAGATTTCACGCGGGATTACGCTATCGGGAACCGCAGTCTGCAGTGTCATTTGCAGCGCATCCATAAAGGCAAAGAACATACACGCAAAAAATACACCGCGCGGTTTCACGTTTCCGAAGATTACCGCCGCCAGCGCAATGAAGCCGCGGCCGGCAACCATATTCTCGGAAAACATGGAAGTCTGGGAAATGGAAAGGTACGCACCGCCGATTCCGGCGAGCATGGCGCCGCACAACGTGGCGATATACCGGACAGTGATGGGATTGATGCCCACAACCGCCAGCGCCTTGGGATTTTCGCCTGCCGCGCGCAGCCAGGTACCCCAGGGAGTGCGGTAAAAAATTACATAGAGGATGATTGGCAGCAAGAGCGCCACGAACATCAGGACAGATTGATCGTTGAAGATCTTGCCGAGAAACGGAATCTTATCGAGGAAAGCCATGTGGAAATCAGGCAAAGTCGGCACGCGCGGCGTATTGCCGCCATGCTCGAAGATGATTTGCAGTAAATATCCCGAAAGACCGGTAGCCAACAAAGTAACGGCCAGACCGGCAATAGCCTGCGAGGCTTTCAGGGTAATGGCAATGTAGGAAAAGATCGAACCGATCACGAGAGCAATACCAATTGCGCAAAGCAAACCGATCCAGGGGCTGCCTGAAAAATAAGAACCGATGGCAGCAGCCCACGCACCCATCAGCATGACACCTTCAACACCGATATTGAGTACGCCGGAACGTTCAGTGATCATTTCACCCATACCCGCAATCACGATGGAGATGCTGATCCGGATGGTGGAATACAACAAAGATAATGTAAAAACAGTCTTTATGACATCAAGGAAGCTCATGGCGTCTACTCCTTTGCCTGCTTGAATTCATCTTTGCCTCTTACAAGCCTGGCAAAGGTGGCGCGGATCATTTCCTTGGAAGCGATCAGCAGGACGACGATACCGTTGATGAGCGTGGTTAATTGCCTGGGAATCTCGGTGTAAATGGACATATCCAAAATTCCAGTTTTTAGAGCGCCAAACAGGGTGGCGGAAAGTACGACACCGATCGGATTCATCAAGCCGACCATGGCAACTGTGATGGAGTCATACCCATAGCCCGGCGAGAACTGATCCAAAAATCGGTAATGTACGCCGGCCACTTCCACGGCACCGGCCAAACCGGCTAAAGCGCCGCTGAGCATGAAAGCCATGATCATGCGTCTCTCCACCGGGATTCCATGAAAACGCGCCGCTTCTTTATTGGCGCCGACAGCGCGCATTTCGTACCCGACTGAGGTTTTATGCAGCAGGAAGTAGGCGAAGATGACCGCCAGGATGGCAACCATGAAACCACCGTGCAAACGTGTACCTTCAATCAGCGTGGAGAATCTGGCAGTGTCATCAATAAAGGGGGTTGCCGGTACCACACCTTCCATGGGCAAGACTTTGAGTACCAAAAAATGGGTTAGGAAAGTTGCCGGGTAGTTCAGCATGATGGTGCTCAGAATTTCATTCACTTTTCGTTTGGTTTTCAGCCAGGCCGGAATAAACGCATAAAGACCACCCGCGAGCATGCCGGACAACAGCATCAACGGCAGGTGAATAATCTTGGGCAGATGCACAATGTAACCGACAATGGCGGATGCCATGGCGCCCAGGATCAACTGCCCTTCAATGCCGACATTGAATACCGCGCATTTGGCGCCGATCAGGAATGCAATACCCGCGATTGTCAGCGGAATAACCCGCGAGATGGTATTGGAAGTGTTATCAACATTACCAAAAGCGCCTTTCAGGAAGTAAAGAAATGCCTGCCCTGCCGGACGTCCAGTGGAAACCAGTAATATCGCAATGATACTGAAAGCAACCAGCAATGCGATCAGAGTCGAAAAAACATCTTCTCTCTTCAATAAAAATCTTCTAATTTTATTCATGACCACATTCCATCCTTTTACGCGGGGATATGCTCATAGCTGCCGCCCAGCATCATCAAACCCAAATCCTCTGCGGTGGTTTTATCCTTTTCCACAATCGCAACGATACTGCCTTTGTAGATCACTGCGATGCGTGTGGACAATAACAGGATTTCATCGAGCGACAAAGAAAGGAGAAGGATCGCTTTGCCTTCATCACGTTGCTTGATGAGCTGCTCGTGCACAAAGTCCGTAGCGGCTATATCCAATCCGCGGGTGGGCTGCGCGGCAATGATCATTTCAGGGGCATGCGATAGTTCGCGCGCAACGATGATTTTTTGCTGGTTGCCGCCGGATAACAGGTTTACTTTATGGTCGATATTGGGTGTGCGAATATCGTAGAACTTCACCAAATCATCTGCGTTCTTCTTGATAGACCGCCAATTGATCAGTTTGCCATCCGAGAAGGGTTTGTTCCGCTGCAGTCCCAGGAACAGGTTTTCCTGCACATTGAAATCAACCACCAGGCCTTCAATTAATCGATCTTCCGGTACAACTCCAACGCCGGAATCACGGATTTTCTTGACCGGCAGGTGATCAACCTGCTTTCCGTTCAGGAAAATTTTGCCCTTCGTGATGGGCTGCAAACCAATCATGGCGCGCACCAATTCCGTTTGCCCGTTGCCGTCAATGCCGGCCACGCCCAGGATCTCCCCGGAGCGTACTTCTAATGACACATCGGTCAGAACCGGGCGGTGAAAACCGTTTACAGCAGAGATATCCTCCACTTTTAATACAGCATCGCCGATTTTCTTCGGTGCAGGCGCTGGTTTGAGGAATACATCCCTTCCGACCATCATGCGAGCCAGTTTAACCTCATTGGTATCTTTCTTCTCAACAGTGTCGACGATCTTGCCATCGCGCATAACCGTAATGCGATCTGAAATCTGCATGATTTCTTTCAATTTATGCGAAATGAACAAGATGGTTTTTCCATCCGCCCGCAAATGATTGATCACACGGAACAGATCTTCGGATTCTTGCGGTGTCAGTAAAGCAGTCGGTTCATCCAGAATCAGGATGTCAGCCTTATGGTAGAGTACCTTTAATATTTCAACCCTTTGCTTGATACCTACAGAAATATTGGCAACCATTGCTTTCGGGTCAACAGCCAGGCCATAACGGTCTGATAATTCCTTGGTTTGCTGATTAATTTGATTCAAGTCCAGGAAAATTTTCCCTTTTCTCGGCTCCTGACCTAACATTACATTTTCCGCAACAGTCATGGCAGGGATCAATTTGAAGTGTTGGTGGATCATGCCGATCCCATTTTGGATGGCATCTGAAGGGTTGTCGATATCGACTTCCTTTCCATCAACAAAGATTTGCCCGGAATCCGCTTTATAGAGACCATAAAGAACACACATCAGGGTGGTTTTTCCTGCTCCATTCTCTCCCACGATGGAATGAACGGTCCCTGCCTCTACCTTAAGGTCAACGTGATCGTTTGCGAGAACATCGCCAAAATGTTTGCATATCCCGCGCATTTCGAGGATATAAGACATAAAACCTCCGATCCTTTCAAAGAATCGGGTGGGAAAAAAAACTCCCACCCGATTTTTTATCTTCTATCTTGACTTATTCAGGCAAAACGAATGCGTTAGCTTCGTCTCTCGTGGTCGGGACAACGATCTTGCCGCTCTTGATGTCCTCGGCAAAACCATTAACCTTCTCGATCAATTCAGCAGGAACCTTGTCCACGCTGTATTTCATATCGCTGTAACCAACACCGTCCACTTTGAGATCGTAGACTTTGATGCCGCCAGCGAAGGTGCCGTCATAAGCTTCTTTGATCGCATCGTAAACCGCAACTTCCACGTGTTTCAGCATGGAGGTCAGAACGCTGCCGGGAGCGACTGCATCCTGGTTGGTGTCCACACCGATCGCCCAGAAGCCTTTTTCTTTGGCGGCTTCGATGGTGCCCAAACCGCAAGCACCGGCGGCTGCGTAGATAACATCAGCGCCCTGGCCGAACTGGGTCAGGCTCAATTCTTTACCAGATGCCACGTCATTGAAGTTGCCGGTGTAGCCGGAAACGACTTTGATGTCAGGATTGATGGCGCGAGCGCCGGCAATGAAACCAGCTTCGAATTTCTCGATCAGGGCTGATTCCATGCCGCCGATGAAACCGACCGTACCGCTCGTGGTCATGCCGGCCGCGAGAGCGCCCACCAGGAAGGAGCCCTGTTCCTCAGCAAAGGTCAGGGACATCACATTGGGGGAATCCACAACGCTGTCAACAATCGCGAATTTGGTATCGGGGTAATCGGGGGCAACCGCGGCGATTGCATCGGTGAACAGATAGCCAACGCCAACGATGATGCTGTAACCTTCATCTGCCATCTTGCGCAGATTGGGTTCCAGATCAGCCAATTCCTTGGACTCAACCAGGGTTGTCTCAATGCCAAGATCTTCGTTGGCTTTCTTGAAAGCATCCCATCCCAGATCGGAGAAACCCTTGGTTTCTTCGCTGCTGGACAGACCACCCAGATCGGTGATCATGGCAGC
>CALGUJ010000049.1 GCA_937902055.1 uncultured Pelolinea sp. | reverse complement strand
GACCAAACCGGTGAAATTAATTATCATGGATGAACCGACGCTTTCTCTCAGTTATCCGAATCAACAACGATTGCTCGGCTTAATTCAAGAATGGCGACAAGATGGCGTCTCAGTGCTTTTCAGCAGCAATAACCTTGATCATTTGTTTGCTGTAACGGATCGGATCATTATTCTTAATCAAGGAAAGAAAACCGCCAACCTGAACACCGACAAAACCACTCGTGAAGAAGTGGTTAGCGCTTTGCTTGGCATGAGAAATCCTGCAGAACCTACCCCTACATTCTGGGACTATGATAGCTACGATCATATCCGTGAAAATGCCGAGAGACTCCGATACCATCAAATGCTGCTGGAGAAGGATTTGGCTGCCGAAGGAACCTTGAACCGTCAGTTGACAGAACAATTGGCTGAACAATTACAAGCGCTGGATCAAGCGAACCTGGCACTGCGTGAAGCCCAAAGGCGATTACTTTCCGAACGCGAAGAAGAGAGAAAATTTTTAGCTCGGGAACTCCATGATGAGATTATTCAGGATTTGTTGAGCGTCAATTATGAATTGGAAGGTCTGGAAGCTGAAGGAGAACAGGTACCCCATCTGAACGACAATTTGGCAAACGTTCGCAAGAGTATTCGAGACCTTGTGGATGATTTACGGAACATCTGCAGGAATCTACGGCCCCCAACCATCGATAATCTTGGGTTGGGAGCAGCGCTGCAATCTTACGCTCAGGATTGGTCCAGCCGAACCGGGATCAAAATCCAACTCAATCTGGATCCCATGTTAGGAAGGCTGCCGGAGGAAACCGAATTGTCGATATTCAGGATCATCCAGGAGGGCTTGAATAATGTATGGCGCCACGCGCAAGCAAAAAATGTACAACTAAATTTGCGACATTCAACCCCACGTTCCCTGATCGTTTCCATCAGTGATGATGGGCTGGGATTGGATGAAGATTTTGACTTGATCGCATTGGCAAATAACGGCCATTACGGACTTCTCGGGATTAGTGAGCGCGTTTCCCTTTTAAGCGGAAGATTTCATCTCCAGCGATCTCCCGAAGGTGGGTCTTTGCTATTGGTCGAAATTCCTCACCCAAGGGTGAACTCGCGCAATCATTCGATTGAATAATTAACCAGGTAGGGGATTTCCCCTAAGAAAATAAGGGGAAAGAAACCTAATTAACCGGTTCCAATTTTGCTATCCTAATCCTACGCCGTTATATGAGAAGAATCAAATTCTTATTATGGAACTAAATGCCCAATATTTTTAGCGCGACAGAACCAGCAAGACTGTGAGTTTTGTTGTTTTTTTATTGATGGAATAATGAATCCAGATTGAGGTACAGGAGGTGTGACGGGAAAAAAGAACAATAAAATTAATCTACCAAAAAACAATTTAGAAAAATCATTCTATCAAGGAGGAATGAAAATGTTCAAAAAAGTAACATTGTATGTCTTGTTAGCGGCGTTGATTGTTGCTGCTTCTGTATTAACAGCCTGCCAACCGGCAGCAACTGAAGCGCCAGCCGAAGAAGCTGCTCCTGCCGAAGAAGCCGCGCCTGCTGAAGAAGCCAAGCTGGCTGTCGGCATTGTGCTCCCAACCAAGGATGAGCCGCGCTGGATACAGGACGAAACCAGGTTCGCGGAAGCGTTGACCGCTGCCGGTTATGATGTGGAAATTCTGTTCAGCCAGGGTGATTCCGCCAAAGAAAAAGCCAATGTGGAATCCCTCATCTCGAAGGGTGTAAAAGTCCTCGTGATTTGCCCGCAGGATGGAACCGCTGCTGCCGCTGCTGCTGAAGAAGCCGCTGCTGCTGGTGTGAAGGTCATTTCTTATGACCGCCTGATCCGCGACACCGAAGCAGTTGATTACTATGTTACCTTCGACAGTATCGCAGTGGGTGCCCAGCAAGGTCAATACCTGATCGATAATGCCACCGGTACCGGCAATCCTCTGTACCTGTATGCAGGTGCAGCCTCCGATAATAACGCCTTTATTTTCTTTGAGGGCGCCTGGAGTGTTTTGCAACCCAAAATCGCAGACGGTACCTTCGTGATCAAGAACTCGAGCGAAGCGGTTGCACTGCAGGACAAAGCTGAATTGACCCGCGATGAAATGAGCAAGATCATCGGCCAGGTCACCACCAACTGGGACTTCAACACTGCCAAGAACCTGGCGGAAGCCAACCTGACCGCCGCACCCGCTGCGGATAAGGGTAATGTGTTCATCCTGGCCCCGAACGATGGCACCGCACGTGCTATCGCGGATGTGTTCGGTGTTGACAAGGATGTCACCAGCTATTTTGTTACCGGACAGGATGCAGAAATCGCTTCCGTGCAATACATCATCGATGGTAAACAGTCCATGACTGTTTGGAAAGATGTCCGCACATTGGTAAAGGATGCGATCGCTGCTGCAGTTGCCTTACTCGAGGGTGGAACACCGGAAGCCAAAGGCAGCTATAACAATGGCGTGAAGGATGTACCCGCGATTCAATCCGCCGTGGTTACTGTTGACAAAAACAACGTAAAATCCGAATTAATTGATGGCGGTTACTACACTGCTGATCAATTCACCGGGTTAGAGTAAATCTGTCAGATTGGTAAAAAGAAAAGTGATGGTATTTCCTTACCATCACTTTTCTTGAAAGATGATTTTGATTATGTTCTTGTGGAGTTGGATTATCAATGAATAGCCATATTTTGGAAATGAAATCCATAACAAAAGAATTTCCAGGGGTGAAAGCACTGGACGAAGTCAGTTTTGCGGTAACCAAAGGGGAAATTCATTGTTTGGTTGGCGAAAATGGCGCTGGCAAATCCACATTAATGAAAGTCCTGAGCGGGGTTTATCCGTACGGTGAATATACCGGTGAAATCCATTTCAATGGAATTGAACAAAAATTTTCGGGAATTAGCGATAGTAAAAAGGCAGGCATCGCAATCATTTATCAGGAACTTGCGCTAGTTCCCGAAATGTCGGTATATGAAAATATTTTTCTGGGTCACGAGATCCAGAAAAAGGGTATTGTGGATTGGAATGAAACAATCAAGCAATCCGTAGAAATGCTTAAAAAAGTCCGGTTGGAAGTCAATCCGGCCACGAAAGTCATGGAGTTGGGCGTTGGTAAACAACAATTGATTGAAATAGCGAAAGCACTCAGCCAGGATGTGAAATTACTTATTCTTGATGAACCCACTTCAGCATTGAACGAAGATGACTGCGACAATCTCTTCGATTTACTGCGCGAGCTAAAGCAGCATGGCGTTACATCCATTCTAATTTCTCATAAATTGAAGGAAGTGATTGAGATCGCTGATACCGTTACCGTATTGCGTGACGGGCGAACGATCTGTACACTCGACGCGAAGAATGGGCAAGTCACCGAAGGTATTTTAATCAAACACATGGTAGGCCGAGAGATCAATAACGTCTATCCGCCTCGGCCACGATCGAAACATGGGGAAGTGATTTTTCAAGTCCAAAATTTGAATGCTTATAATCCAAAAATAGGACGCACGATCCTGAAGGATATTAATTTCAACGTGAAAAAGGGGGAGATCGTTGGTTTTGCGGGATTAATGGGATCAGGAAGAACTGAATTGGCGTTGAGCCTTTTCGGTAATCCAACCGGTTTTGAAGTTAGCGGCGAGGTGATTGTTGAAGGGAAAAAACGGGATTTTAAAAATCCAAGGCACGCAATCAACTCAGGGATGGCTTACGTAACCGAAGATCGTAAGGGAAACGGATTGATCTTGATTCAGGATGTTAAACAAAACATTACGTTAGCCAACATGAAAAGGATTTCCAAACGTGGGATTGTCAACGAAAACAATGAAGTAAAGCAAGCAACCGAATACCGGAAAACGTTGGATATTCGTACTCCCACGATTGAGCAAAAGGTACTTAACCTGAGTGGTGGTAATCAACAAAAAGTATCACTGGCCAAATGGTTATTTGTCAGCCCGGAAATACTTATCCTGGATGAACCAACGCGCGGTATTGATGTGGGCGCTAAATTCGAAATTTATACAATCATGAACCAGTTGGTGGCTGAGGGAAAGAGCATTATCATGATCTCATCCGAATTGCCGGAAATCCTTGGCATGAGCGACAGAATTTATATTGTTTCGTCAGGAAGAATTACTGGGGAGCTTTCCATCGAAGAGGCAACCCAGGAAAAGATCATGCATATGGCTACGAATTAAGGAGATTGGATATGTCATTTATTCGAAATGTGCAAAAAATATTAAAGCAGAATGTCCGTGAATATGGTATGTATATTGCCCTTCTGGCAATTATTGTATTCTTTACCACAATGACCAACGGAATTTTTATCTCATCAAGAAATATCAGCAATCTGCTAAATCAAACCGGATATATCGCGGTATTGGCTGTCGGTATGACACTGGTTATTGTGATCCGCCATATTGATCTTTCCGTGGGTTTTTTGGCAGGCTTTTTGGGAGCGATGGCCGCCATTGCCATGGTTCAATGGCACCTGCCGGTAGTGATCGTCATTCCCTTGGTCATGGGTATGGGTGTTGTAGCCGGCTTGATCACAGCCTTTCCTGTGGCGCAATTGGGGATCCCTGCTTTCGTGGCTTCCCTGGCTGGCTGGTTGATTTACCGCGGAGCATTATTGCTGGTAACCCTGAAAACGGGGACGATCATCATTCCCAACGATGCGTATAACGCGATTGGGAATGGTTATATTCCGGACATAGCAAATTTAAATTTTCTACCCGGAATGCATAAGCTGACCCTGATACTGGGTCTCATTAGTGTTGTCTTGAGTATTTTCAACGAAATAAAGAATCGTCAGAACAAGTTGGCGTACAACTTCGAAGTGTTAACCATGGATATGTTTATTCTGAAGCTCTTTTTTACTTCCGCGGTTATCCTTGGGATCACTTGGGTTCTGGCTGGCTATAATGGTTTATCCTGGACGGTTGTGATCATGTTGGCAGTGGTGGCGGTGTACCATTACATCACAACAAAAACAGTCTTGGGCCGGTATATCTATGCCATTGGCGGCAATCCCGAGGCAGCAGAACTAAGCGGTATTGACGTAAAAAAACTTACTTTTGTCGTTTTCGGTTCGATGGGTATGTTGTCAGCTCTTTCCGGGATTCTATTTTCCTCCCGTTTGCAATCCGCTACTACAATCGCGGGTCAGCTGTTTGAAATGGATGCAATCGCAGCGGCTTATGTGGGCGGCGTATCCGCGGCAGGTGGTGTTGGAAAAGTCACCGGTTCTCTTATTGGCGCATTGGTGATGACATCTTTGACCAGTGGAATGAACTTGATGGGGATCGATATATCTTCGCAATATATCGTGCGCGGATTGGTTTTATTAATTGCAGTAATCTTTGATGTTAGCACTCGGCGTCGTGGAAAGTAAGAGCAGGTAATCTCTTCTCTTCTTTAGTGGTGCAGATCTCTCGTGAAAATGGGGATGAATCAACAGAGATCTGCACCTGCTTTTAATATGACTTGCGGTAATTATAAAATTGTGATTTTCAAATCGATCGGAACGATCTTGGCGAACATGGCTTGGGCTGGGCAATATTTATCCGCTGATAACTGTACCGCTCGTTCTACGGCTTCTCTGGAAAGGTCCTTTCCTCCAAGGATATATTCAATTGTCAAGTGAGTAAAGACCTTGGGGTGTTCTTCCTGCCGGTCAGCGTGAACTTTTACTTCAAAATTAGTAACTTCCTGCCGTTTTTTTGTAAGGATTGAGATTACATCCATAGCTGTGCAGCCGGCTAATCCAATCGCCAACAATTCCAAAGGCCGGAAACCGTCGTCATCACCGCCCACCTCCGGGGATGTTCCCAATGGCAACGTGAAACCGGAATCTGATGAACCCTCAAAGCTCATCCGTTTTGTCCATATTACTTTCGCGTCCATAATTCTCCTAAAAGATGATATTCAAGATTTTAACCGGGAATGTATCTCGTAAAGCGAATGACCTGTTCTTTCTAGAAGTTCGAACAGGCTAAAATGCGAATTTCATTATATTGTAGTTCTCTCAACTGAAAAACGCACAAATTCCACAATTTGCTGCTTGATTAATTGAACAGGATCGCGGTGGGTGTTAAGCCAACGGCCAATTTGGAAAAACGTCCATATTCAGGTCATCGCGGAATCCATGCACGAACCGTTGGTATCCGGCGGCCGCGATCATGGCTGCGTTATCGGTACAGTATTTCAATGGAGGGATATGAACGACGAATCGATTTTGTTCAGTGAAAGCTTTGCGCAGAGCACGGTTGGCTGAAACGCCGCCTGCCACTACGATATGCCTGGCATTAAATTTTTCAGCTGCCAGAAATGCTTTCCTGGTTAATACATCCACAACCGCTGTCTGAAAACTGGCAGCCATGTCCTCAACAGGAACAACAATGCCTTTCCCTTCCAGAGCGTGAACTTCACGTAATACGGCAGTTTTTAATCCACTGAATGAGAAATCCCAACTTCCTTCCAACCAGGAGCGAGGAAAGTTGAAAGCTGCCGGGTTGCCCCGCTCGGCGGCTTTTTGAACCGAGGGGCCGCCGGGATAAGGAAGGTTCAACAATCTGGCAACTTTATCAAAAGCCTCGCCGGCGGCATCATCCAATGTGCTGCCCAGGAATTCATACTGAAGGTGATCCTTCATGACCATTAGGGTAGAATGCCCGCCGGAGACGATCATAGCGATAATAGGAAACTCGGGTGGATTTTGGGGTTCATCCATTTCGCTTTGGATCCAGGCTGAATAAAGATGGCCTTCAAGATGGTTTATTCCGATTAATGGCAATCCGCTTCCCAATGCCAGAGCCTTGGCCATGTTCATCCCCACGACCAACGAACCTGCCAAACCCGGCCCGCGTGTGACCGCAATCGCGTCCAATTCTCCCAGACTCAGGTGAGCCTGGTTGAGTGCTTCCTCAACCACCGGGTAAATGGTCAGGATATGCTGGCGGGATGCCATTTCCGGGAAAACACCACCAAATTTGGCATGCAAATCGATTTGGGTCGCAACCACATTGGATAAGATTTTGCGACCATCTACCAGGATAGCCGCGGCAGTCTCGTCGCAGGAGGTTTCTACTGCCATTATGCGAATGTTTTGCTGGGATAGTTTTTTGGGATTCATTTTATCTGCTTTATCGGCAAAACCAGATCGTAAGGATATTCTGCCATGATTTCAAATTTATCTTGCGGGGTTAAATATATCGTATCTTCAATGCGCACGCCAATATTTCGGGAAGGATAATATAGTCCAGGCTCAATACTGAAAACCGAACCAATCGCCAGGATGTCTTTTTCAGTGGCAGTCATCCCGCTGAATGGGTTTTCATGAATGTCCAGACCCAAGCCATGTCCGATGCTGTGGGTGTAGCCTTCGGATAAATTGTATTGCTGGCGGATGGTGGCATGACCCATCTTCTCGAACATGTTGCAAGCCATGTCCTGATAAATTTTAAATGGCACATTGGGTTGAAGTGCGTCAATAATACTATGATGAACCTGCAAAGTCTGCTGATGCATGTCTTGGACTTCCTGGGAGGTATATCCGAGGCACCAGGTGCGGGTAAAATCGTAGAAATATCCCCCGCCTTTCTCGCGCGGGAAGATGTCGAAAACGATCGGTTGACCTGCCCGCAGGACATCTTTGGGATTGCCGGTGTTATGCGGAATGGCGGCATCTCGTCCGATAGAGAAGATGGTTTCTTCGGGATTCTCGGCGCCCAATTCCGCCAACCACAAATTGATCTTTTCTTTTACTCTGCCGACCGTTACCAGCTTTCCGGAGGCATCATGGATCAACTCATCTCGAGCATTGCATCCGGATAGAAATTCCGCTGTTCTGCCCACGACTTCGGTGGTCAATTTCCCCATTTGGCGGATGTGGTTGGCTTCCTCGGGCGTTTTGGTTAAACGCGCTTGGCGGATAGGGCTATCCTGGATAAAGCTGATAAATTCGATTTCCGGTAACAATTCTTTCACCCCGAAAATAATGGCCAGCGAACTGCCAAGGTTATCCCAACCGGAAATGGCAACTCTCCCTTTTACCAAACCTATTTCATTTAACACATCTCGCAGCCGGCAGGCAATTGCCTCCACCAGGTTTCCACCAGATCTCTGGAGGTAGGAATCCAGGGGATGGTTCTCATCATAGGCATGCGTCTCAAGCCCGGAATGTCTGGCCTCTTCTCGTTCCATACTTACGAAATGATATACAAACGGCTCGCGGCCGCGAATTTTGAATAGATCAACCTGGTTGGCATGGTGTATGCCGGTGAAATAGACCATGTCGGGATTGTTATACATGGCGCCCAGCACCCACAACGCGTCGACATTGTTAGCCTGCATGATTTGATCGAGATCGCTTTTCATTGGTAATGGTTTCCACTTTCCTAAAATCGTATTAAGGCCGAAGTGCTATATTCAGCGAAGAAATCACCACCTGGTCTTGTTCGGGGAAAACCGTCCGCGGATCAAGAACAACGTGTTCATCTTGAATTCTGGCAATCAGGGGTTGGGGCATTGCGCGCAATTTGGATAAAAATTGGTTTGCCTTGCTTACTTTAAGTGATAATAGCCAGGTCGGTTGACTTTCTTCAGGCAGGCTTCCTCCTCCGACCATGGATTGGCCGGGGATGATTTCACCCACGCCCACCGCATCCCGCCATTGTTCCGCCCTTTGCCGGATGAATTCAATATCCATGGATATCATTTGCCAGATTGGGATTTTTACGAGCGCTTCTCCTTTTAAGTAATGAACCAGGGTAGCCGATACTCCGGCCAGGCAAAGTTTATCCGCTCGAACAGCGCGTGCCAGCGGATGGCGTTTGA
>CALGUJ010000048.1 GCA_937902055.1 uncultured Pelolinea sp. | reverse complement strand
CCAGTGGCGGGGAAGCCAAAAAGCTGGCGCGCACGTCGGGATGGATGCGGCCTTCAAAGTTACGGTTGCCGGAAAGCACCGCCGCGCCCACCAGGCGGTGTTCGCGCACGGCTTTGGAGATCTCCGGGAGCAGCGGGCCGGAGTTGCCGATGCAGGTGGTGCAGCCGTATCCAACCACGTTGAAACCCAGGCTATCCAGACCGGGCAGCAGGCCGGCTTTTTCCAGGTACATGGTGACCGCGCGCGAACCGGGGGCGAAACTGGTTTTCACCCAGGGTTTGCTCCGCAAGCCTTTGGCGGCGGCGTTGCGCGCCAGCAGAGCGGCAGCCACCACCACGCCCGGATCGGAGGTGTTGGTGCAGGAAGTGATGGCGGCGATGAGCACCGCGCCATGGGTTAGTTCAACGGGTTGACCGTTGAGGTTGAGGGTGGCGCCGGCAGCCTGATCCGCTGTATTCAGAGCGAAGCCGCGCGCTTCCAGCGGCGCCGTGAGGGATTGACTGAAAACCTGCGCGGAGCGGGACAAGGGGAAAATATCCTGGGGGCGTTTGGGGCCGGCCAGCGTGGGCTGGATTTGCGCCAGATCGATGGTGAGGACTTGCGTATAGGCGGGAATGGGGCAGGCAGAATCGAGGAACAGGCCTTGCGCCCGGAAATACGCCTCAACCAGCTCGACCTGCACGGGAGCGCGGCCGGTGCGACGCAGATAGCGCAGGGTTTGATCGTCCACCGGGCAGTAGGTCATGGTTGCGCCGGATTCGGGCGACATATTGGCGATCATGGCGCGCGTTTCCACCGGCAGGCCGGCATAACCCGCGCCGAACAATTCCACGAATTTACCCACCACACCGATCTCGCGCAGGCGGCTGGTGATGGTGAGAGTCAGGTCGGTCGGGCTGGTCTGACCGGGCAGCTCGCCGACCAATTCCAGGCCGATCACATCCGGGATGGGGAATTCGCTGGGGTAACCCAGCATGGCGGCCAACGCTTCGATGCCGCCAACGCCCCAGCCGGCCACGCCCAGACCGTTGATCATGGTGGTATGCGAATCGGTGCCCATCACGCTATCGGGGTAAACCTCCCGTTCGCCGCCACTCTCATCCACAAAAGCGACTTGCCCGAGATATTCCAGGTTGACCTGATGGCAGATACCCAGGCCGGGCGGCAAGACGCGCAGGTTGCGGAAGGCTTTGCGGCTCCATTTCAGGAATTGGTAGCGTTCCAGATTGAGCTGGAATTCACGCTCTTCGTTGATACGCTGCGCCTCAGGGCAGCCATAGGCTTCCACGGTTACCGAATGGTCGATGACCAGGTCGGCGGGGATGCGCGGGTTGGCGATTTGGGGGTCTTTGCCGGCGCGCTGCAGAAAAGCGCGCAGGGCGCTGAAATCGTTGATCACCGGCAAGCCGGTGAAATCCTGCATCAGGATGCGGGCGGGAAGGAAAGCCACCGCGGGGCGTTCCCGTGCGGATTGCGGCTGCCAGGCAGCTAGGCTTTCCAATTGATGCGCGTCATAGCCGCCATCACCTTGATGGCGCAGGCAGCTTTCCAGCAGGATACGGATGGAAAAAGGGAGCTTTTCAAGCATCACACCGGCTTCCTGTGCATAACGGGGCAGGCTGAATAAGTGATAAGAGCCGCTAGCATCGGTTAAGACCTGGCGGCAGGATGTTTTGATTTTTGCTGACATACTTGCCTCACATCTCTACAAGCGGCTGATAATGGCAGCCGCGAATTCGCGCGTACCCAGGGTTTGGGCGCCGGGTATCTGCGCAGCCAGGTCGAAAGTGACCTGCCCGGCGCGGATGGTTTCCGCCAGCACCTGATCGATGCGGTCGGCAGCGGCATCCCATTTCAGGAAACGCAGCATCATCACCGCCGAGAGGATCAACGAACTGGGGTTGGCCTTGTTCTGACCGGCCAGGCCTTCGGCCGAACCATGATTGGCTTCGAATACCGCCAGACCGCTATCATAGTTGATGTTGGCGCCGGGAGAAATGCCCACGCCACCAGCCAGCGCGGCGATGGCGTCGGAGATGTAATCGCCATTCAGGTTGGTGGTGGCGATTACGTCGAACTGCTGCGGGCGGGTGATGAGCTGTTCAAAAGTCACATCGGCGATGACGTCATCGACCCACAACTTACCGTCGGTCAGCGCCTGATTCTTGACGGCCTCCGCAGCAGCGGCTCCGCCGGCTTTCAGGATGGCCTGATAGCGTTGCGAACTGAAAGTCTCGTCGGTGAATTCTATGTCGGCGACTTCATAACCCCAGGCGCGGAAAGCGCCTTCGGTGTACTTCATGATATTGCCCTTGTGCACGATGGAAAGGCGTTTGCGCTTATTTTCCAGCGCCCATTGAATGGCGGCGCGCACCAGCCGCTGGCTGTTGGGTTTGGAGATGGGCTTGATGCCGATGCCGCATTGTTCCGGATGGGCGATTTTGGCGTAATCCTCCGGCATGGCGGCGCGGAAACTGTTCAGCCAGGCTTGCTGCTGGGGGCTGGCGGCGGGATATTCGATGCCGGTATAGATGTCTTCGGTATTTTCGCGGAAAGTGACCACATCCAGCCCGTCGGGATTGCGCAGGGGAGAAGGCAAGCCTTCGTACCAGCGCACGGGGCGCTGGCAGACATACAAGTCCATCTCCTGGCGCATGGCGACATTCAACGAGCGGATGCCCCCGCCAACCGGCGTGGTGAGCGGGCCTTTGATGCTGGCGGCATGGCTTTTGAGGGTTTGCAGGGTTTCAGCGGGCAGCCACTGGCCGGTCTTTTCGAAAGCGGCTTTGCCCGCCAAGCACTCCAGCCAGTTGATACGCTGCTTTCCTCCATACGCTTTTTCCAGGGCTTGATCGACGACAGCTTGGGCGGCGGCCATAATCTCGGGGCCGATGCCGTCGCCGGGGATAAACGGGATGGTCATGATCGATTCTGTTTGCATGCTTTGCGCCTCACATCTGCTTGACAATGTTTATAAAGCGTGTAAAATAATAACATTGTTTTTGGGACAGTGTCCTATACAGTGAGACATCATGACGACTGACAAGATCCAAATGCTCGATCGTACCGTAGCCATCCTGGACAGCTTTTCGCTGGACCAGCCCGTACAGGGCGTGCGCGACGTGGCCCGTAAAACCGGACTTTCTTCCAGCACGGCCGGCCGCATCATGGCATACCTGAAAGACCTCGGCATCCTGAACCAGGACCCGGAGACTCTTTCATACATGATGGGTTCCAAACCATTAGCCTGGGCGGGAATTTACACGGTAACGAGCGACGTGCGTGCGCTGGCGCTGCCGATCATGGTGAAATTGCAGGATAAAACACGCGAAACCATCAGCCTGTACGTGCTGGAAGGCAACGAACGCGTATGCGTGGAAAGGCTGGAAAGCCCGGAAACCGTGCGCATCGTGGCGCGGGTGGGCAGGCGGATTCCTTTATATGCCGGCTCAGCAGGCAAAATCTTCCTGGCCTACCTGCCGGACGCGCGGCGCGAAGAGATCCTGAAGAAGGTCAAACTGGTGCCGCTGACCGAAAAAACCATCACCAGCCTGGAAGAACTGCGCGCCAACCTGCAAAAAATTCAGAAGCAGGGTTACGCCTCCAGCCGGGGGGAGTGGGTGCTGGAAGCCGCGGGCGTGGCCGGGCCGATCTTCGACCAGCGCGGGCAGATCGCGGCGGCGCTGACCATCAGTGGTCCTTCGCAGCGTTTCACCGGCGAGCGCATGCAGGAAATGGCTCATCTGGTCAAAGAAAGCGCGGCGGAAATTTCCAACGAGTTAGGTTATTACCCGGCCATCAAGGCCCGTTAATTTTTTAATTGAAAGGAAGAAAAAGAGATGTGGCTGCATGAAATCCTGAACGACAAAATCGAAAACGCGAGAAACCGCCTGCAGCGAGTCAAGCAGGAGTACAGCGACCAGACCGTCAGTGAAGTCAAGGTCAAACATCTTTTCAACGGGCTGCGCGGGGCGGATTTACTGATCAGCCAAATCTCGCACGTCGATCCACAGGAGGGCGTGCAATTCTACGATTATTCGGTCGATAAGGTGCTGGAAGTGCTGCCCAAAGCAGAGGCCAGCGAACTGCCGCTGGCGGGCGGTATGTACTTTCTGCTGCTGACCGGCGACATTCCCACGCGCGATCAAGCGCTGGCGGTGGAGGAGGAATGGCGCCGGCGCAGCGACCTGCCCTACCACGTGGCCGACATGCTGCGCGCCATGCCGCGCGATACGCATCCCATGACCATGTTCTCGCAGGCCATCCTGGCGCTGCAATCGCGCTCGGAATTCACGCGCCATTACACCAACGGCATGCAGAAAACGGATTACTGGCAGCCGACCCTGGAAGACAGCCTCAACCTGGTGGCCAAGGCGCCGGCCATCGCGGCGGCCATTTACAACATCAAATACCACAGCCGCGGACTGGTGCCGCCCAGCCAAACGCTGGACTGGAGCGCCAATTTCGCCTACATGATCAACAAGGAATGGGACACGCAATACATGGATCTGTGCCGCCTGTTTTTCGTGGTGCATTCCGAGCAGGGTATCGGCAACGTGTGCGAACACACCGCCTGGCTGGTCAATTCAGCGCTTTCGGACGTGTATTTCGCCTGCTCGGCGGCGATGAACGGCCTGGCCGGCCCGCTGCACGGACGCGCCAACCAGGACAGCCTGGAATGGCTGCTGGGAATTTTACACAAATTCGGCGAATGCCCCAGCGAGGAATTATTGCAGGAATATATTTGGGATACGCTCAACCGCGGCAAGATCATCCCCGGCTACGGGCACTCCGTGCTGCGCAAGACCGACCCGCGTTTCCTGGCGCAACTGGAATTCGGGCGCAAGAGCATGGGCGACGACAGTTTGTTCCAACTGGTGGAACTGGTCTATAAGGTTGCTCCGCGCGTTTTGCGGGAATATGGCAAGGTCAGCGATCCCTGGCCGAACGTGGACGCCATCAGCGGCGCGATGCAATATCACTGCGGGCTGCATGAGTATGACTTCTACACTGTGCTGTTCGGCGTGGGGCGCGTGATTGGCATCACCGCCAACCTGGTTTGGTCGCGCGCTTTATACACCCCCATCGAGCGCCCGCAATCGCTCACGCTGGCGGTGCTGGAGCGGCAGCTCGGCATCCCGGTTTAATAATGAAGAAAAATCCCCGCGCAGGGGATTTTTCTTTGAAATTTATCGGATTGGGAAAGCACCAATCCGACCTTCGGGGAGGAAAACCACCAGTCCGACCGACGCGCATTGTAAATTTTGTCTACGGAGTGAAGAGCGCCTATCCGAAATACGCCTGGATAAATAGTTTTCCGAATGTTTATTTATTACAATTAATGAAAAAGCGAAACAGGAGCGGACATGCAGGTATTTTGCGATCGATGCGGGAAAGAAGCAACCTTTAGCCCAAAGGAATACCGATGCGCCTGCGGAGGCGCTTGGGAACCGCCCATGGAGGCGGATTTCGATGAAAAGAAGATCGACCAGAGCAACCACACGGTCTGGCGCTACCGCAAACTGATGGGTCTTGAGGCGATCAACAGTCCATAGATCGGAAGAGCACACGTCTGAACTCCAGTCACGAGTGGATATCTC
>CALGUJ010000047.1 GCA_937902055.1 uncultured Pelolinea sp. | reverse complement strand
CTGCTGGGCCCCATGGGCTCCGATGCCGAGATCGGCCGCACCGATGGTTATTATGAAGTGCTCAAAGATTACCCCGACATCAAAGTGGTATTCGAGCAGACCGCCAACTGGAAGACTGATGAAGCCCTCACGCTGGTGGAAAACTGGCTGCAGACCGGTACCGAAATCAACGCCATCGTCGCCAATAATGATGGCATGGCATTGGGCGCCTTGAAAGCCGTGGAAGACGCCAAAATGCTGGATAAGATCAAGATCTATGGTTTGGATGCCACCCCTGATGCGCTGGCTGCCGTGAAAGACGGCCGCCTGGCTGCAACTGTTTCTCAAAGCACCACCGACCAGGGCAAGACTGCCATGGAAACCGTGGTAAAACTGGCAAACGGCGAAAAAGTGGAACCGGAAATTTTGGTTTCCTTCACGCTGATCGATTCTTCCAACGTTGACCAGTACATCAAATAATACCGGTAATTGCTCCCAGTCCCCAGAAGAAACCCATTAGCCAAAAAACGGGCTGCATTCGCTGAATGCAGCCCGTTTTATTCGCCAGGACAGATGATTATGGATTTTTACTGAACCTGCTGCGCAATGGAATCGGGCAGTCCCTGCATGCGGATCAGATGATAAGACCTGTCAAAGAACGTATAAGCCGAGATCTCATCGGCGGGCACAACCGCACATTTTGACCCGAAGATCAATCCGTAGGTTTCGCTGCGGTCGTATTGCAGAATCAGATCCGCCTTGCAGCCATTCACCCGCACGTCTTGAAGATCCACCCGCGTGATTGTCACGGAGGTCGCATCCACACCGCGGATATCCAGTTCCCCGGCATACACCTGCGGCACCCAGGGCACAAAGAGTTCCAGCCGGTCAGGATTTGCCAGCATGTAAGACTGCTGTGGGGCATCCAGAATGCGCGCAAACACCTCGCTGATTCCGCGACCGTACACATTCTTCCCTTCCAGTTCCTGCAAAAACGCCGGCCACGAACCCAGGCTGATCAAAGCCAGGAAGAATATCGTCAGCCAGGTTGCAGCGCGCATCTGATTGCGGATCGTCAAAACGCACGTCGCCGCGATGAACCCCGCCAGAAAGATGAGGAACAGCGGATGGTTGAACGTCGCCGCTAGAAAATCGATCGACCCGTTGAAGAGAAAATCGGAAACCAGCCAGCCCTGTTTCAACAGATACCCGATGCTGAATGAAACCAGCAGCAGCGCCGCCAGGCTGGAAAAGATCATCCAACGCGCCGGAGGATTCCGTTTCTGCAAACCGATCAACCCGCTCAGCCACAGGGGGATGGTGAGATAAATGATGTAGCGCGCCACATAGCGGTGTGGTTCCGCAACGTTGTAGGTTGCCTGCCAGGCGTGGCGCGTTGCCACAAACACCAGCATCAGCCCCAGCAGCCAGAGCCCGATCGTCCACAGGGTGGCGTATGCCCGCTGCCGCCGATCGTCCTCTTCGCGGGCGGGCGCGCGGATCGCGCCGGTGAGCAAGTGCAAAATGGGCGCAGACATTTCCGCCAGGTAAGCCAGCGAAATGCCGCTCCAGAACAGCACATCCGCAAAACTGCGCGGAGCTCTGGATCCCTTCCCCTCCGCGAAAAAGCCCAGCAGCGTTTTGATATCCACGCCCTGCAGCAGCCCCGGAACCACCCACAGCAGGTAAATGCCCAGGGTAACGCCGCCCAACAGCAGCAGCCGGAGTATTTTCGCCTTCCCGGGCTTGCAGCGGATGCCGGGGTGCTCCGGTTCGGGCTTGATCCACCAGATCAGCAAGAACAGCGGGATCAGACTGATCGTCATGTAGCGGGTCAGCCACAGCAGCCCGATGGATACACCCGCCAGGATGTCCCACACATACAGCCATCTGCCTGTTCGGGGGGAGGAAAAGCTGAAATACAGCGCCCAGAAGAACAGCGGAAAGGCGAGATTCTCGCTCATGAATAATCCGGGGTAAAAAAGCAGCGCCGGATAGCACGCACTCGCCGCGCCGAAAAAGAGGCTCTTCCGTTTATCCAGGAATATCTGCGCCAGCAGGTACACGGGGAAAATGGCGCCGGTCATGTAAATGGAATTCAGCCACACCAGGTTGCCGTACACCAGCCGCGGATTCAGGTCGAAGATGGCTTGAATGGCAAACGGATACAGCGGTGGATAGTGGTTGAAATCCGCGATCGACAGCCCGCCCGATAGGAAGTGGCGCGCCATCTGCGAGTAGATGATCGAATCGTCGTCGTGCAGAAAATTATGGATCAGCGGCGTGAGCAAGATCACCCTGAACACCGCGAACAACGCGAAGAGGATGAAAATGCCGTACCTTTCGAAGAACCGTCCGGCGGCGTCGAACACGGTGCGGATTCGCGGCGCATGCCCATATTCCAGTGCAAGCGCACCCTGCAAAATGAACAGCCCCAACCCTGCCAGCACCCACCGCAGTGGGATCAGCGCGAAGGTGCGGGCGGCGATATCCTGCGGCGGCAGCAGGCACACGCCGAATAGCAGCAGGGTAATGCCCGCCAGGCCCCCGGTCAGCGCCTTCTGCCGGGAAGCCTGCCCGAACCACGCCCGGATGCGCTGCTCAAGCGCCGTCTTCGGTTCCGCCGAAATGCGCGCCGCCCACAGCAATATCAGCACGGCAAGCGCCAGTCCGCCCAGCAGGGCGGCGATGGAGAAGCTGAAGCGCGCAAACCAGCCCTCCCGCTGGTAAAAACCCGCCAGGAAGTACAGGATGGTGATCAGTTCGGCGCACAGAATGTAGAAGAAAGTGGACATGCAAAAACCCCGATGTCGGACCGGGGAGTGTGTAAATTCGCCCCGCAGCCGCTGAAATTATATCATCGAAGCCTCACGGCTTCGCCGGGGGTGGTACAGCCAAAAACTTGTGGGCCCGGTAGGGATCGAACCTACGACCAAGCGGGATAGAGTGAAATTCCTATTACTCCCTATAAATTCTTTTATTTGCAGTAAAAACCGTGATTATTGCTGTGGTTTTACTTGGGTGTGGACATAATCAATAATTTGGTTGATTTTTTGCTTGACCATCATGGGATTATTAATGGATTGAACTCGCTGGCTAGTCCCACCAAGGCCAGTTACTATTACAGTACCGCTAAGAAGCAATCTACCGATCAAACTTTGATTTACTCCAACACTTTCTATATTTTGAAGTGGGATTTCTACAACATTCCTTCTCAAAGTACCAGTTTTGAATATCATTCTTCGTGAAGTAACAAAAATTCCATTTGATGCCATTATAATTATTCCACGAATAATTAGGAAAATGGTCGCAAGCAAAAAGGAAATTGAAAACAGACACATGATACTTCCAAAAATTTGAAGAAATTGTTCTTTTGATCGCAAAAGTTCAAGTGTTTGTGACATTACATATAAAAACCCCATAATTGCCAGAACCACAGGTAAAAATACAGTTGGTGATATCTTCGTAGAAAATATTAATTTCTCATTTGGTAATAGGTCATTTTCAATGCGGCTCACTATTTCCTCCCTGTATGTTTTTGATAATTCTTATTATATCGATCAAACCCAAAATCACCTATGAGCTATTGACATAGCGGAATATTACCTATTTTCAAATTGGCAGTAGACAACAATCTTTCGTCCTTAATTTTGCCGTTTCTGCCTAGATGTGTACGTCTACATTATTTTCATCAGCAATGATATGAATGTAATCGTTGAGCTTTGTAGTTACAATAAACCTAGTATCAGTTTTTTTTGTATCCTTATCATAAACTGGATATCCAGAAGTTCCTACATAATAAGCATCATAGTCATTTGTCTCATTCACATATTGATCTTGCATAATTGTGAGATGAGGGCTGTAAAGATCAATAAATGGTTCGTACACTCCTGCTTTTCTCCCATGATGAGATGCGACCAATATTCGAATTTCATTACTATTCGAACTGCTAGGAGTACATTTTTTTGTAAAACTAATTTCATTAAGCAATTCGGTGAAGCCAGGAGCTTCCAGATCACCAGGGAAGAGGAATTCAAGGTTACCGTAACATATGACTGTCACAAGGCTATAATCGTTTAAATTTGAAAAATTCTTTTCAGGATAGGTATTAAAGTAGTTGCTAATCCTTACATTTCCCCAATTTGTAGCTGGATCGTGTTGCAAAGGGTGATCTGGTTCGATAGGCGATGAATATCGATTATTGAATGCGTAATAGTATTTAAGAGGGTTTATTTGAGGTGGGAAGGTTGGATAAATTATTTTTTCTGGAACTGTCTTATTTCTTCTGAATATAGTAGGATTTAGCTCTGTATCTAATAGCTCGAGATCAGTAATATGGTCGCTGTCAGCATGGCTTAGTATGAATTCGTCAATATGATCGTATTTCCATTCATATTTTAGATGTTTCGATGGAGAAAAGTTCGGTGTTGATCCAGCATCCAATACTAAAGTTCTATTATTTGGGGTTTTTACAAAAACAGCACTTCCGTGATCGACATTCCAACAAACGATGTGTAATGACTCTGTCATTTCCCCTCTTTGTTTTCAACTCTAGTTCGAATAAAATCTGTCTGTTTTTTGAAAGAAAAAGCGAATAATGCGATTAACATAAGTAATAAAATTATCCAACCAACGCTCATAAAGAATAACAAATTTGGATCAATTGACATATAGATTTTTACGATAATGATGCATAAACAGCACGATAGTAGTGTTCTATACATATTATTTATTTCTGAAAGTAATTCGATTTTTTGATCTGTTTTCGATTGGGCAACAAATTCTCGATAATTAGCGAATCGAATTATTTTTAATGATTTTAGTATCGGTTCTATTATTAATGAGCCGATCCGACTAATAATAAGTCCTATGAAATAATAGGTGACAAACCCTGTAACTATCTCGTCCTGAATTAATTTTATACTAGTAAAGGATTGAATTAAAACGCAGAAAAGGATTCCGGGGAATAAATAGTTGAATATATTATATGAAGATATTTTTTCGATTATTTCTTTCATAAATCCCGCCTTCTTGCTGTATCGAGAAAATACCAGAATTCATGATAATGATTCATGAATTTATGTAGCTATTATATTCCTGTTTATATAAGCGGTCCTGACATTATTGAAATTTTCAAGGTATTAATAAATTCTATTATCCCCAAGAATCCTACCAATAACATAATAATATACATGTGAGTTGCGAAAATCAACCCAGATTATTTATTGCTTTTATTTGTGCAATTATCTTCTTTAAATCTAATTCGGATAACTCTCTCGCGTTGAGTAACAGTTCTTGCTCAAGAATCGATAAATTAGTTTCTTTTACGGGATGTAAAAAATCCATGGAATAGAAATATGGAATTGGTTTATTAAGGGCAATACTTAAATAAATAATTTCCTCTGCACTTACTGCACGTTTTCCCGATTCAATTTGTGAAATTGCAGCCTGACTTAAGTATGAATATTCAGATAAATCCGCTTGACTAAAGTTGGATTCTATACGCGCTTTTCGGATTAATTCTCCTAGAGCGACAGTAAATTTATTCGGAAGATTAGGCTTATCCGATCTAAGAAATTCCAGAATATCGACCATAAAACCCCTTGACATTATTAGAAAA
>CALGUJ010000046.1 GCA_937902055.1 uncultured Pelolinea sp. | reverse complement strand
TTCAGGTTGGTCGTTGAGTACCTCTTCCAGCAGATATTCCAGAACAAAGCGGTTGGTGCCCTTGAAAGTATCAATGAATTTCTCAGCATCGGTTTTATTCCCTTGACGTATGATAGCGTTGATGGCAAGCAGCAATCCGGCGGGCCAACCCTCAATCTTGTGATACAAGCTCCTGATGTGTTCACGCGATATATTGAAGGGAATATTGCGTGAGAAATATTCATCCGTCTCTTCAAAAGAAAAACACAAATCCGATTGGCGTATTTCATCCAAGTAACCACGCGCTCTCCAGTTGGCCAAATTCAACGAAGGATCGCTGCGAGTTAGGATGATGATTGTTGCATTCGGAGGAAGATTTTCGATGTAAAAATTGATCAATCCCAAGATCGGTTGGGAGTGAATATGCTGGAAATCATCCAACACCAGGGTGACTTTTTCTCCAGAATCAAAAATACTATTCAACAGGCTCTCCATTTGCTGTTGGAGATTGCCGTGAAATTGTGACCGGTTTTCGGATAATATTTTTCCTAAAACCGGTAATTTTCGGTAAATGAATGCATTGATCAGATAATCCATAAACCGGGTAGGATCATTATCATTGTTGTCCAGCGTTAACCAAACCGGTTTTTCTCCTGATTCGTGTATCCAATCAGTTAGAAGGCTGGTTTTCCCGAATCCGGCTGGTGCAGAGACCAAAATCACACGAGAAAACTTTCCGGACGCGAGAATTTGCGTCAAGCGTTCACGGTGAATCAGGTTCCCACTGATCCGCGGAATAAAGAATTTGGTTTGAAGAAGGCGGATTTCCTTTTCCATAGGAAGAAAAACGAAATTGCCTATTAGTGTAGCATATTTATAAAAGAATCATTAATCCCACATAGAACAACTGTAAAGCATGAAAAGCCGTCCGGATTTTTTCCCGGGGACGGTGGACTTTACGCGCGTTCAAGATTTTTTGAGAATTTCAAGGTACTGATCGATATTTTCTACCGGCTGCGGATAGGACATCTTCAGCGCTTTGAGGCGCGATACAATGATGCGGGATATGACCAAGTCGCGATACCAGTTGTGATTGGCGGGGATCACATACCAGGGCGCCTGGAGGGTGCTGGTCTTATCCAATACGTCCTGATAGGCACTCATGTAGGCATCCCAATATTGGCGTTCGTCGATATCTTTTGGATTGAATTTCCACTGCTTTTCCGGATCTTCGATCCGCTCCATGAAGCGGCGTTTTTGTTCGTCCTTGCTGATATACAGAAAGAATTTGAGAATGGTGGTGCCTTCCTGCACCAGCAGGCGTTCGAATGCATTGATCTGTTGATAACGCCTCATCCATACTTCTTGCGGGACCAGTTCATGCACGCGTACGACCAGCACGTCTTCATAATGGGACCGGTTGAAGATGACAATTTCCCCTTTGGCGGGAACTTTGGAGTGAATACGCCAGAGATAATCGTGCGAGAGTTCCAATTCCGAAGGTACTTTAAAACTGGCCACCTTGACTCCCTGCGGATTGACGCCCTTGAAAATCGAGCGAATGGTTCCATCTTTTCCACCGCTGTCCATGGCTTGCAGGACGATCAGCAGCTTATGCTTGTCTTCTGCATATAACACCTGCTGTAGTTTGATCAGCTTTTTACGTAGATCCTTCAATTCTTTTTTTGCGGTTGATTCACCGTCTTTTGCCAGGCTGGTATCGCCGGCATCGAATTTTTCAAGATTGAAATCTTTTTTTGGTTTAACCAGATATTCTTTCATCGTTTCCCTCGCAGATTCTATTTATTTTCGCATGGAAATGATTTTTTCCATCATTTCAGTGTCATCTTTTAATAACCCGGAAGCGGGCAATTTTTGCACCAATTCAGCCCAATCCGGATTCAGAGCAAAAACATGCTTGAAGATGGGGAGAGCCTGTTCCAGGTTTCCGGTATCTGCCAGCGTGACTGCCTGCCAAAAAGGGATCTCGTCGATATGCGGCGCCAGGCGGGCAGCCTGACCATATTTTTCACGCGCGAGCAGGGCCTCGCCGCGGGTGATGGCATCATCGCCGGCGTTCATCAATTCGTATGCCTGATGAATTCGCAACAGCCTTTCCAGTTCTCCCAACGGATCGGGGGAATCATCTACGCGTAAATCGACCAATAAGTGCTTCCAGGGCTGCTCGGAGCGGATGCCATCGGCGACGCGCAGGGCGGCGCTTTGCTTGCCGCGAATGTCCCCGCCGGCTGCCTGGGCGGCTTGCAGGGCTGCCAGCAAGCGTTCGGCCAGCGTACCCCGCGCGGATTGAAACGCGGTAGCCATGGCCGGCCAAACTGTATCATTTTTCATCATGTTGGCCTGCACTGAAAAACCAGGCCCGCTGCAGTGCCCGGCAGCGCCAATGCAGCGGCTGCCGGTATGAACGGCGGTCTGACCGCGAGCATCCAACATGGCTACCTGGCGCAACTCACGGCCTTCATCCTGCGCGAGCAGCGTTTGCAGCGCTTGCTGCGGCGTTTGCCCGGATCGCAGCGCTGCCAATCCACGGGGACCGTAATCGACCTCCACCATGGATTGCGTGGCAATCGCGCCCACGCCGGCTTCCACCCAGGGGCAGAGCACCCCTACCGCAAACCAATGCGATTGCACCGCCACGCCCAATTGCCCGGTAGCTTCATCCCGGGCGATGATCGAGTAAGTATGCAAGAATGCCATGTTTTACTCCTTGTGTTTAAATCCTGTCGGATGCCCAACGGGCGAACATGGCTTGCGTCAGGATTCGACCGGCGGATTTTTCTTTTTGAGTCAACCAACCGCATTCCAGGCGGCCTCGATAGGGTTTCGTTAAGTCCGCCAGCCAGCCCGCCAATTCATCCGGACCGGTTGGCACGTCATAAGCGGTCAGCAGGATCAGGAGGGGAGAGGGAGTCAGCAGCGAGGCGCAGGCAGTTAGCAAATCCGGCACGGCCCGCTCGAATTTCCAAACCTCGCCGCGCGGTCCGCGCCCGAAGCGGGGCGGATCGAGCAGAATGCCGTCATAACGCGATCCGCGGCGGATTTCGCGTTCGACGAACTTTAAGGCATCATCGACGATCCAGCGCAGGGGTTTTTCTTTCAGCCCGGAAAGATCCTGGTTGATCTGGCCCCATTTTTCCGCCGAGCGCGAAGCATCCACGTGCGTAACGGACGCACCGGCGCGCACCGCGAATAAGGAGGCGGCGCCTGTATACCCAAAAAGATTCAACAAGCGCGGCTGTGATGCGGCCTGCGTAATTTTTTTATGCAGCCAAAGCCAATTCTGGAATTGTTCAGGGAAGAGGCCGACATGCCGCGAATCCTGAACGCGCAATTGGAAACACAAATCTTCATATTCGATCTGCCATTCGCGCGGGAAGCCGGGTTTACAATGCCATTTACCGGTAGGTTTGCCTTTCTGGATTGCGAAGGAAGCATGCGCTTTTTCCCACTCAGCCGGCGGCAGGGCGGGTTTCCATGCGGCTTGCGGTTCAAAACGTTCCAGGCGGTAGCGTCCAAATTGTTCCAGCTTCTTATGGCCGCCGCTGTCTAACAGCGAATAAGCGTCCCAAGCGGTAGAATCGAGCATAACGGGCTTTAAAAGATGAGTTTTTCCCATGATTGATTTCATTAATAATACACTAATGAACCTGAAGCGAGTTTTGCTTTTTGAGAGGGTATAATCTTTCCCGTTAAGCCATGAACGCAAAACAATTCGACCAAACTATTAATCGTCTCAATACCAACAGCATTAAATGGGATCTATATGGGCAGGATGTCCTGCCCTTGTGGGTGGCGGACATGGATTTCTCGGCTCCCGCCGCGGTGCTCGACGCCTTGCATAATCGGTTGGACCATCCAGTCTTCGGATATCAGGGACATGATGAGCAATTGCTGGAAATCATCTGCGCATGGGTGGAACGCCGCTACGGCTGGCGGATCGATCCGCTGGATATTCTTTTGGTGCCGGGTGTGGTCACCGGGGTCAATTGGGTGGCCAGGACGTTTGGCGAACCCGGCAGCGGTTACCTGATCCAAACTCCCGTTTACCCGCCGTTCTTCCAGGCGGCAGTGAATGCCGGATTGCGCTTGATCGAGGCGCCTTTGACCGAATCCGATGGACGGTATGAGATCGATTTCGACGATTTCGAACGTTGCGTGGCTTTGGAAAAGCCTGAAGTATTCATTTTGTGTAATCCGCATAACCCGGTTGGGCGGGTTTTTAACCGTAGCGAATTGGAAAGATTGGGCGAAATCTGCCTGCGATATGGTGTATTGATCTGCTCGGATGAGATCCATTGCGACCTGATATATTCCGGATTCCACCACCTGCCGATTGCGTCGTTAAGTAAAGAGTTGAAAGACAATACCATCACCCTGATGGCTGCCAGCAAGACTTTCAACATACCCGGCCTGCACTTTTCTTTTGCCATCGTTCCCAATGCTGATTTGCGAAAAAAGATGCAATCGAGCGGAGCGGGATTGATCGGGCATCCCGAAATTTTTGCTTGCGCGGCAGCCAAAGCAGCCTTTACGCAGTGCGATGACTGGCTTGCGGATTTGCTGACCTACCTGGAAGGCAACCGGGATTATTTAACATCCTACCTGAAACGCAATATTCCTGAAATCACCTGCCATCCGCCGGAGGGTACTTACCTGGCCTGGTTGGATTGCAGACGCCTGGACCTGCAGCCGGACGCATTTCGTTTTTTCCTTGAACAGGCGCGGGTGGCGCTTAACGACGGGATCAGTTTTGGCAGCAACGGCGCGGGATTCGTGCGGCTTAATTTCGGCTGCCCGCAGTTGACTCTGTCCAACGCATTGATAAGAATGCGGCAGGCGCTCGATAAAACCAAAAGAAAAGGATAATCATGCAACCCGAAAAGAATACCAAAGCCGGTCTAGGGGGATGTCTACGAACCCTTGGCGCCGGATTCGGTTTAATGGTTATGGTGCTGGTCGCCATGCTGGGGGGTTTTCTCCTGCTGCGGGCTGCCGGTTCTTACCTGGTTTACTCCGACGAATTGGAACCAGCCAACGCGATAGTCGTTCTAAGCGGCGGTACGGAAACACGCATGAATGAAGCGCTGCAGCTTTACGAGGAAGGATATGGAAAGGTTATTATCCTGACCGAAACCGGGCAGCAGACTGAGGGTTACGATTACCTGAACAGTTTCGATATGCGCATCCAGTTGATGAATAATGGTGTTCCCAATGGAAACATCATCATAACGGATCTTTCTGTCAACACTACCGTGGATGAAGCTGTGGCGGTGCGCGATTTGTTGAAGAACCGCCAGTACGGCAGCGCTATCGTGGTTACAGATCCTTACCATACCCGCCGGGCAGCCAAGATCTTTCACGAAATGTTCGGCGACAGCGGTATCAAAATTATTATCCGCCCTGTGCGGACATCCTGGTTCAATCCCCGGACGTGGTTCTTATCAAGGACGGGCTGGAAGTTCACAATCACCGAGTACTTGAAACTGGTCTCGATGAAGTTCGGAATTGATGAATAAAAAAAGAGGACCATGAAAGGTCCTCTTCATATTTTATAATCAGGAATGAATTACGATACTGGCACGACTTCGGCTGCCTGAAGTCCTTTTGGTCCTTCCTCCACTGAAAACTCGACCACCTGTCCTTGTTTAAGGACCCGGTATCCGTCCATCTGGATTGAGGAGAAGTGAACGAATACATCCTCTCCATCTTCACGGCCGATAAACCCATAGCCTTTGGATGGGCTGAACCATTTTACGGTTCCCGTTAGACGTTCTGCCATTGCTTTTACTCCATTGTTATTTTCTTGCTTAAATATTTCTCGCAGGCTAGCTTCATAATGAAATGATTTTGATTGCAGCAAATCACCTGCGCCGATAAGGAAAGATTATCACTATTAAAAATGGATGTCAAGTTTCGCGTGTCATTTTCCAATACTGTTGTTGATGTAAGCAAAACAGGCAAACTGGCCGCGGTTTTTGAAAATTGAGCTTGATGGCGCGGCGGGTATAATTCCAGCGGAAACGATTTAATGAAAGGATTTGTTAATCCAGGGATAATGCAGTACTTATGAAGGTTTTTTTCGATACAATCGGCTGCCGCCTCAACCAGAGCGAAATCGAAAAGATGGCGGCTCAGGCGCGCGCGAATGGCCACGAAGTGGTTGCCCGGGCTTCGCAAGCGGACGTGGTGATTATTAACACTTGCGCGGTCACCCTGGCTGCCAGTTCCGATTCGCGCATGAAAATCCGCCAAGCCGCCCGCGCCGGGTGCGCGCGCATCATCGCCACCGGCTGTTATGCCACCATCTCCCCGGAAGAAACCGGGCAGCTGCCACAAGTGAGCGATATCGTCGTCAATCAAAAAAAAGATGAGTTGATCCAAAGCATTTTGGGCGCACCGGCTGCCGGTGGGAAATCTGCGGAATCTGCGCGCGTTCCGCTGCCGGGCCGGCAGCATCGCACGCGCGCGTTCATCAAAGTTCAGGACGGCTGCGACAATTTCTGCACTTTTTGCATTACGCGCATCGCAAGAGGGAGAAGTGTTTCACAAACGAAGGAAGAAATCTATCGGGACATCGCGGCTGCATTAATGGGAGGTGCGAAAGAAATTGTCCTCACCGGCGTTAACCTCGGTTCCTGGGGCAGGGATAAACCGGCGTATGGAACACTGGTGGATTTGATCAAGGGAATCATCGCTGATTTTTCTCCCGGCAGGCTGCGATTATCCTCGCTGGAGCCCTGGGACATCGATGAAGATTTCCTGGAGGTACTCACCCTGCCGGGTTTTTGCCGACATCTGCATTTGCCGCTGCAATCCGGCTCGCAGGGAGTACTGCAGCGCATGGGCAGGCGCAATACCCCGCAGGATTTTCGCGTTCTGGTTGAAAACATCCGAAAGGTGATTCCTGAAATCGCCATCACGACAGATATCATGGTCGGTTTCCCCGGGGAGACGGAGCAGGAATTCGGGGAAGGTCTCGAATTCGTGCACGGGCTGGGTTTGGCCGGCGGGCATGTTTTTAATTTCTCGCTGCGCCCCGGCACGCCGGCAGAACGAATCCCCGAACGCGTCCCACCCGCCACCCGCAAAGAGCGTAGCGAACGAATGCGGGAGGTAATCGAAAGCAGCGGCCTGGCGTACCAATCCGGGTTTTTAGGCAAGGTCGGGCAGGTATTATGGGAGCAAGCTAAAGCGGATAACGGAATCTGGCAGCTGGAAGGGTTGACGGATAATCATTTACGCATTCGGGCAGCGGCCGAAACATGCCTGCAAAACGAATTTTCCGATGTATTGTTGCTTGCATCGCACAACGCATTCGTGGACGGGAGAATTCTGTCGGGCAAAAATGAAGTAAAATAGAGCCTGATTTGTCGGACAACCCGGTATTGCTTGTCCATTCATTCGTTATGGTATAATTTGCGAGCTATTTTAAAAGGTGATTGAGGTAATTAATACATGCCAAAAAGGACTTATCAACCCAGAATTCGACGCCGTGTACGTGTGCATGGCTTTCGCAGCCGTATGGCAACCGCGGATGGACGCGAGGTTTTGAAGCGCCGCCGTGCCAAAGGCCGTTACCAATTAACTGTAAAACGAAACAACAATAGCAAGAATAGCCGCTGGTAAAGCGGTTATTGGTTAATCAGCATTTTTAAAAAACGAATCAGCAGGATGCGTGAATCGGAAATTCCATCTTACCCAATCGCGGGATTTCGCGAGGGTAAAGAGCAACCATCAAACCATTCACCACTCATTGGTGGTGATGGTTTACGCTCGCAATGAGTTGGATTATTCCAGGGCTGCCGTCGTTGCCAGCAAGAAAATCGGCAATGCGGTTATCCGCAATCGAACCAGGCGCAGAATCCGTGCTTGCCTGAGTGGTTTTTGGATGAATGTCAAGCCCGGTAGGGATTTCATTTTTTACGCGAGGCAGCGTGTCGTTGATGCGCAATATTCTGAGATTCAAAATGCGATTTTGCATCTGCTCGAAGAAGCAGGTGCTTTATAAAAAATAAGAACTTCATGTTTTCTGACAACGAATACCCTAATGATCCGCCATTAAGGGATTTCAAGCTAACATGGTTGAATGTTCCTCAATTCATTCTGCTTGCTTGTATTCGGTTCTATCAAATGACCATCTCCAAGGCGCTGCCGGGTAATACCTGCCGTTTTTACCCGAGCTGTTCCCATTATGGTTATCAAGCTATCTACAAATACGGGTTTTTAAAAGGCCTTGGCATGGCCATAGCCCGTGTTTTACGCTGTAATCCATTCAATCCAGGCGGATATGATCCCGTCCCCTGAAACTATAACGACAGGATGAGAAGAGAATGATCAATCGAAAAATTTTCAAAATAATCGTAAGTGCAATTGTATTGGGAGTGCTGCTCAGTTCGTGTTCTTCCAGCGCCGGAGCAGCGTCCAGCTGGCCGGGATTCAGCATTTCGGATGGCAAAGGTTATTTTGCCTATGGGTCGCAGATCTTCGCGCTTGAAGACAAGAATGGCAGCCTGCTGTGGCAATATCCTGAAGAAGCCAGCGCCGGACGTCAGTTCTACGCCGCTCCCGAAGTCAGCGGCAACCTGGTGGTCGTGGGCGATTACACCAACACTCTGGCCGCCTTGGATAAACAAAGCGGCAAAGAGAAATGGCAATTCGCTGACGCGGACGACCGCTACATCGGATCAGCGCTGATGGCGGGCGGCAAAGTGTTTGCACCCAACACCGACCACAATCTCTACGCGTTGGACGAAAACGGTAATCTCCTCTGGCGATTCAAAGCGGCCGGCCCAAACTGGACCAAACCGGTAGCCGACGAACAATACCTTTACCTGGCCTCCATGGACCACTTTATTTATGCCTTGAATTTCGATTACAGCGATTCGGCGCTGGAAGCCGACAAAGACGGCAATCGTAATTTGGTCAGCGCCCCGGTTTGGAGCGTGGACCTGGGCGCGGCTGTGGCCGCCAATCCGGTCATCTCGGAAGGCATCCTGTATGCCGGAACGATCGATGGACATCTCTACGCAATCGATCTGGCGGGCAGGGAGATCAAATGGTCATTCAACGGCGACGGCACGGTGGCTTCCATTTGGGGCAGCCCTGTGGTAACGGCGAACGCGGTATTCTTCGGCGACGAAGACGGCAACGTGTATGCGCTTGACAAGACGAACGGGAAAGCATTGTGGGATTCACCGTTTGCAGCCGGCTCCCCGGTAATCTCGGGCGGAGTGGCAATTGATGGCAAGGTGGCTTTCGCTTCCAATGCCGGCAAAATTTTTACCATTGATGAAAATAAAGACCCCAAGACCCTGGTGACTCTGGAAGCGACACTCTATTCGCCATTGGGTTTCGATACCGATAAGATTCTCGTTGCTCCCGCGTCCAAGGATAAATACTTCCTGGCGCTGAATGCCGATGGCAACGAAATCTGGAGTTATTACCCTGCTAAATAAAGAGAGAGGATAGAGCCATGTGGGAAACCCTTATCATTAAACCCTTCATTTCCGGATTATTGTTCATCTACGATTTGATCGGAGAAAATTTCGGTCTCGCGATCATCTTGTTCACGATCGTGATCAAATTAATCACGCACCCTATCACCGTCAAGCAGATCAAGAGCAGCAATGCCCTGCAAGCCATGCAGACGGATAAAGACTGGATTGAAATCCAGAAGAAATACAAGAACGACAAAGACCGCCTTGCGCAGGAACAGATGAAATTCTATAAGGAGAAAGGTATCAGCCCGTTTGCCTCCTGCCTGCCGACCCTGATCCAATTCCCGATCATCATCGGGTTATACCAGAGCATCATTCAAACCATGGGTAATGCACCCCTGCAAATGCTGAACCTGGTTTCAAAGATCTCACCCTGGTTGACGAACGTATTTTCTTTCATCCCCGGATTAAAAGAACCCATCAACCTGATTCCTCTGAATAGTGAATTCCTTTGGATGAATTTGGGCAGACCGGAACGTTTTTACATCCCCGGAATCTCCTTCGGGATTCCGCTGCTGGCTGTGTTCGTGGTGATCACATCTTTCCTGCAAACCAAATTAATGTCGAACCCAGGAGCTGACGATCAATCCAAGCAGATGACGGGAATGATGAATATCTACATGCCGTTGTTGATGGGCTGGTTTGCTTATTCGTTCGCCTCCGGTTTGGCGCTCTATTTTGTAGCGTCCAACGTCATCACCATTATCCAATACGCCGCGCTGGGGAAATTGAATTTCTCGAACCTTTCATTGAAGAAAAAGGCAGAGGCCAAAAAATAATTCTGGAGAACATATGGAAGAAGGAAATAAAACTACTCTGGAAGTGATCGGGCCAAGCGTGGAAGAGGCTATTGAAAATGGCCTGGATCAATTGGGGCTCCCGCGTGACGCAGTAGACATTGAAATTCTGGATGAGGGGCAGAACGGCTTTTTGGGAATCGGCGGCCGTCAGGTTAGAATCCGCATGACTTTACTGCATCCCGAAATCGATATGGAATCGCAGGTTGTGGATTTCAACGGCAGCAGTACTGAAATGGTGAATCCGGAGGATATGGACGAACTGGAAGAAGCCAAATTCAAGGCCAAGGAAATTGTCGAGAATTTACTGCGGGCAACCAAGGTAAAAGCGACCGTAGCCGCGCGCATTCTTGAACCCGAAGATGACCATGACCATCCGATGATCCTGATCGAGGTTTCCGGTAAAGACCTGAGCATTCTGATCGGCAAGCGGGCGGAGACCCTCAATTCACTGCAATATGTAACCAGCTTGATCCTGAATCAACAGATCGGGCATTGGATGCCTCTGATGATTGACGTGCAAGGGTACCGTTTCCGCCGCGAGCGCCAATTACGTCAATTGGCGCGCCGCCTGGCGGATCAGGTCATCCAAACCGGACGCAAGCAGGTGCTCGAACCGATGCCGGCCAATGAACGGCGTTTGATCCACCTGGAATTGCGCTATCACCCCTTCGTCACCACAGAGAGCATCGGAGAAGAACCCAATCGACGGACAACGATCATTCTCAAGCCAAAAGAATAAATATCGTTGTCAATACGCCAAATAAAAAATTGTGGAATTCCCTCGCAAGAGGGATTTCACGTCTAAAGACCGATATTCCCGAATGGAGGAATGGAAATGCGAGCAGTCGATATCATTATTAAAAAAAGAGATCACTCTGCTTTATCGAAAGAGGAGATCGAGTATTTCATTCAGGGGATAACGGACGGTTCGATACCCGATTACCAGGCTTCCGCCTGGGCGATGGCCGTTCTGTTGAACGGCATGACCGATCAGGAAACCACCGATCTGACCAAGGCAATGGCCGCTTCGGGAGAGACGCTTGATCTTTCGCACATCGCTCCCATTGTAGTCGACAAACACTCCACCGGAGGGGTGGGCGATAAAACCACCCTGGTGGTGGCGCCCCTGGTGGCCGCGTGCGGTCTGCCGGTGGGCAAGATGTCCGGCAGGGGATTGGGTTTCAGCGGCGGTACGCTGGACAAACTGGATTCCATCCCCGGATACCGCACCGATCTCTCCAAGCAGGAATTCCTGGATCAGTTAAGCCGCCTGGGAATCGTACTCACCGGACAATCCGCTGACCTGGCGCCGGCGGACAGGATCCTTTATAAATTGCGCGATGTCACCGGAACCGTGCAGTCACTGCCCTTGATCGCTTCGTCGGTCATGAGCAAAAAGCTGGCGGCTGGAGCGAACGCCATTTTGCTGGATGTAAAGGTGGGATACGGCGCTTTCATGAAGACGCTTGAAGACGCGCGCAAACTGGCGCAGATCATGGTAGCCATCGGCGACCTGAGCGGCAGGAAAGTTCGCGCCATGCTATCGGACATGAATCAACCTTTAGGCGTGGCAGTGGGCAACGCGCTGGAATTGCTTGAGGCTGTCGACACCCTGCACGGGCACGGTCCTCAAGATTTTTTGGAGCATTGCCTGGCTTCAGCCAGCCAAATGCTTTTGCTTGGGCATAAAGCCGGCAACCTGCAGGAAGCGCGGGCGATGGTGGAGCAGAAATTGAATGACGGTTCCGCATGGGAAATGTTCCGCAGCCTGGTCATCACGCAGGGCGGGGACGTTTCGTATATCGACCACCCCGAAAAATTACCCTCCGCGCCGGTAACCATCATCTTGAAAGCCGAACGGGATGGATTTATCGCGGAAGTGAACGCCCAGGTAGTGGGCGAAACCGCGGTGGACCTGGGGGCCGGCCGCGCAAAGAAAGAGGACACTATCGACTTGGGCGTGGGCATCCTGGTGCACGTAAAAGTTGGCGAAAAGGTCAAGCAGGGCGATCCCTTGTTTTCCATCCTGGCAAAAAATGATGCCTCAGCGCAGGCAGCTGCGAGCCGCCTGCAAAATTCTCTCAAGTGGTCAGAGAATAGAGTTGAACCGCTGCCTTTGTTTTACGAAACGATCGGCTGAGGTTTGATTTTTTGTATAGAATATGAGATAATTTCGGCCTGAAGTGCGTCGATGGAGACGAGTAAGCTTGTTGAGCCTTGGTAGCGAATCGAGGACAGTGAAAGCTCGATTAGGCATGCAAGATGAAAATCCCTCCGGAGCAGCGACCTGAAAGCCATCCGGCAAGTAAGGAAGCCGGGAGAGCATCCGTTATCATGCAACAGGCAAAACCGAAGGGTTTTGCCGAAGAGTGCCTGCAAAGCAGGAATCCGGGTGGTACCGCGGGAATTGATCCCGTCCCTGATGGGACGGGATTTTTATTTATCGGAGGTTGAATGTTTAAACCGGTTTCATCAAAACTGAACGTCAATCAAATGGAGTTGGAAGTCCTGGAATACTGGAAGAAGGAAGATGTTTTTCATGCTTCGACCAGGAACCGGGAAGGAAAAACCGAATACGTGTTTTTCGAAGGTCCGCCGACCGCCAACGGCAAGCCCGGCGTGCATCACGTGCTGGCGCGCGTGTTCAAAGATATTTTCCCGCGCTATCGCACCATGCGCGGCTGCCACGTCATCCGGCGCGGTGGTTGGGATACGCATGGGCTTCCGGTAGAGATTGAAGTTGAAAAGAAATTGGGCTTCACCAATAAACAGCAAATCGAAGATTACGGCATTGCTCAATTCAATCAACTTTGCCGCGAATCCGCTTTTACCTATATCAAGGAATGGGAAAAACTAACGGAACGGATCGCCTTTTGGGTCGATCTCGATTCGGCATACATCACTTATAAAAATCCCTACATTGAATCGGTGTGGTGGATCCTCAAAAATTTCTGGGATAAGGACCTGCTTTACCAGGGTTTTAAAGTAGTGCCTTATTGCCCGCGCTGCGGGACGCCGCTCTCGGACCACGAAGTTGCGCTTGGGTACAAAGAGACCACCGATCCATCGGTATATGTACGCATGCCGCTGGTGGACGACCCCGGTACATCTTTACTGGTGTGGACGACCACTCCCTGGACATTGCCTGGCAATGTGGCTGTGGCAGCCCATCCCGACATCGATTACGTTGAGGTGGAGCACAAAGTAAAGAATGGCGGGGAGGATGAAACAGAAAAATTGATCCTGGCCAAATCGCTGCTGAAATCCGTTTTCGGCGACGAGGATGTCAAGATCGTGAATGAATTCAAGGGCAAACATCTGAAGGGCAAACGGTATCAACCCTTGTACACTTTCCTCCCGCCCGAAAAACCCGCGCATCGCGTGGTGCTGGCGGATTTTGTGACGATTGAAGACGGTTCCGGCTTGGTACACCAGGCGCCGGCTTTCGGCGCGGATGACATGCAGGTTGCAATCGATAATGACTTGCCGATCCTGATGACGGTGGCGCCCAATGGTACTTTCATTCCGGAGGTGCGCAACTGGGCCGGGCGTTTTGTGAAGGACGCGGACCCCTACATCATCGAGGACCTCAACAGCCGCGGGCTATTATTCAAATCGGTGGCATATACCCATACGTATCCCTTCTGCTGGCGCTGCGATACTCCGCTGCTGTATTACGCCCGCCCGACCTGGTACATCCGCACCAGTGCCCTAAAAGATAAGCTAGTGGGGCTCAACCAGGAGATCAACTGGTACCCCAACCACATCAAGGACGGCCGCTTTGGGAACTGGCTGGAGAATAACATCGATTGGGCGCTGGGCCGCGAACGGTATTGGGGCACGCCTTTGCCGGTTTGGGAATGCGAGAGCTGCAAGCATCAGGAATGCATCGGATCGGTAGCTGAATTATCCGAAAAAACCCACAAGGACCTGACCGGACTCGATCTGCACCGGCCGTACGTCGACGAGATCGAATACGAATGCCCGGAATGCGGCGAGAAAATGCACCGCGTGCCGGAATTGATCGACGTCTGGTTCGATTCAGGCTCAATGCCGGTGGCGCAGTGGCATTACCCATTTGAAAATGAACAGGAATTCAAGGAACATTTCCCGGCGGATTACATCTGCGAAGCCGTCGATCAAACCCGCGGTTGGTTCTACTCATTGCATGCCATCGCCACCTTGCTGTTCGGCGAGAAATGCTTCAGGAACGTGGTCTGCCTGGGGCTGATCCTGGATGGCGACGGGCAAAAGATGTCCAAATCGCGCGGCAACGTGGCCAACCCATGGGACGTGCTTGATAAACACGGCGCGGATGCCATGCGCTGGTATCTCTACACCGCCAGCCCGCCAGGGCAGGAGAGGCGTTTTTCCGCCGACCTGGTTTCCGAAGTGCTGCGCAATTTCACCCTGACGCTTTGGAATACCTATTCCTTCTTTGTTACGTATGCCAACCTGGATGGTTGGCAGCCGTGCAAAGACGCAAACGTTCAATATTCCAAGCTGGATAAATGGCTATTGGCGGAATTGAATGGTTTGGTGCGCGATGTGACGCAAGCCCTGGAAACTTACGACGTTTTGGGCGCCACGCGCCCGATCGAGACTTTCGTTGATCATCTATCCAATTGGTACCTGCGGCGCTCGCGCCGGCGTTTTTGGAAGAGCGGGTCGGACGCGGACAAAGAAGCTGCGTATTCAACGCTGTATGAAGCGCTGGCGACCCTCAGCAAACTGCTGGCGCCTTCCATGCCTTTCATCGCGGATGAACTTTACCGCAATCTGGTGTTGAGCGTCGAGCCGGAAGCGCCAAAATCGGTGCACATGGCGGATTGGCCTGATTTCAACCCCGATTGGTTGAACGACGAGCTTGTAGCGGACATGAACCTGGTGATGAAGCTGGTATCGCTGGGGCATGCCGCGCGCAATAAATCCAAGATCAAAGTGCGCCAACCGCTGCAGGAAGCCGCGTTTGCCGTCAGCAATCTGCA
>CALGUJ010000045.1 GCA_937902055.1 uncultured Pelolinea sp. | reverse complement strand
TCTTTGATCATGGTGCGGGTTTCTTCACCGGACTGGGGAGCGAGCAATAAAGCAGCAACAGCCCCTGAGATACCTCCAATGATAAAACCAATTAAAAATGTTCCAAAATCATCATTACGGTCTGACATTTTATTCACTCTCCTTTCAGGAAACTGGTCTATTCTTTACGTTTAATAAAACCGATGATTTCAAATAACTTGCGTGAGCCTGCCATAAAACTGCTGGCGGTGATGATCGGCTGAACCGCGCGGTCGGAGATGAACTTGCTGGTGCCTTTGATCGTGCTGACGGCTTCCTTGGTGGAAGCCAGGATCGGCTTGACTTCGTTCTGGATCAGGTTAGTCAAGACAGCCAGTTGTATAACCAGGACGACCAAGGCCACGCCCAAGAGCAGCGATTCCAGCGCCAAAACGATAATGAAAATATCGCGCACCCGGCCGGTGGTATCCGCATCTTGTTTGGATAAAACCACAATCCCGAAAATTACCCCAACCAACAAAATAACCGCAACGATCGCAAGGATGATCGCGGCGGTTTTATTTTTATCAGCGGGTAAATTTTCGGCGGGAAATCCCTGATTTTCTGTCATTTTTAGCCTGTATTCTAGTGATTGATTATAGCATACCAGAAAAAAGGGCCGGTTTCCATTAAAACCTTGTTAGAAGATTGACGAAAGCGCCCTTCCGTAAATTTTTGCTTAAATGAATGTCTTATGTTAGACTAACTTGTTGCCGATTTATAAATAGGATAATAAGAGAATGTTCCTGCGAAAAAAACCTGCCACCGAATCCTTAGAATGGTTCCTGATCGTCGGATTGGGGAATCCCGGGCGCGAATATGAATACACGCGCCATAATATTGGCTTCCTGGTCATTCAGCGCCTGGCTCAACGCTGGGAGATGGATGTTGCTCATTACCGTTTCAAAGCCCTCACCGGGAACGGAATGGTCAAGGGTAAGCGGGTAGCCCTGGTAATGCCGCAGACATTCATGAACAACTCCGGCGTGGCGGTGGGTTCTTTCGTAAATTTTTACAAAGTCAACCTCGATCACCTGGTGGTAGTCAACGATGATCTGGATGTGCCTTTCGGCAGCATTCGCATCCGTAAAGCCGGCGGATCAGCCGGGCAGAAGGGCATGCAATCGATCATCACCCGCCTGGGATCGGAAACTTTCCCGCGCTTACGGGTGGGGATCGGACGGCCGCCGGGGCGCATGGACGCGGTGGATTACGTGTTGAAGAAATTTAGAGGGCCGGAAGAAGAGATCCTCAACCAGGTTCTGGATACCTGCGCGGATGCGCTGGAAACCTACCTGGAACACGGCATTGACAAGGCTATGAACATCTATAACGGTTCTGTCTTGAATGATGAGCAATGAGACTTTAATCCGGTTCGACGAACTGGAAGGTTTTTCCGATCTACTGGAGCGGTTAAGGGGGGAACCGGCGCAGATCCCGATCAGCTTGCCGCGTTCGGTCAGGCTGCCTTTCATGGCTGCCTTGCAGCAGGGTCTCCAAAAACCGCTGGTTTTCATCACCTCCAAAGCCGACCGGCTGCAATCGATGTACGAGGAATTCAATTTCTGGTCGAAAGACGGCCGGAATTATATCTTTGCCGAACCGGCGCCTTTATTTTATGAAAAGATCAACTGGGGGCGCGACACGCGCCGCGACCGCATGGAAACGTTGGTGGCGCTGGCGCAAGGTTTTTTGCCGAACCGTGCTGAAGGCAATTACCCTGAGGTGATCTTCACCTCGGTCAAATCTTTGATGACCCGCAGCGTGCCGCGCCGCGATTTTTTGATGGCCTGTTCGACCCTGAAAACAGGCAGCATCAATAACGTGGACGCGCTTTGCCGAAAGTGGATGGAAATCGGCTACAACCGGGCTGAGTTGGTGACCGGCGCCGGGCAGTTTTCACGCCGCGGCGGTTTGGTGGATGTGTGGCCGATGCATCTGGAATTCCCGGTGCGCATCGATTTCTTCGGAGATGAGGTCGATTCCATCCGCACGTTCGACCCGGCCAGCCAGCGTTCCGTGCAAGTGGTGGAATCCGTTTTCATCCCACCAGCCAGCGAAGTGATCGGAAAGATCAACCTTGAAAATGAAGACCCCGGCCAGGCGCTGGTGGAATTCAACCTACCGCTGGCTTATAAACAACCGGCGTCGCTGCTGGATTTTTTGCCAAAGGGCGCGATCATCCTGTTGGATAACAATGCTTCACTGCAGGTAACTTCTGAAGAAATTGAAGAACAAGCCCTGAAATTACGCAAAGAAGCTGTGGACGTTCACAGCATACCTTCGGACTTCCCACTGCCGTACACCACCTGGTCGGAAATCAGCGATGCGATGACCCGCTTTAGCGCGATCGACCTGGGATTCCCCTTGAGCGATGAAGTCCATCCCCTTTCGCATGCTTTTTCACCCGGCGCGCGCTTTGGTAGCCACTTAACCGACTTGTTCGCTTTTATTTCCAGGGCAGCAGACAACGGCAGCCGCCTCACGATTGTATCCAAACAGATCGGGCGTTTAAAAGAAGTAGGCGGCGCGCGGGCAGCCGAACTGGCTGACAGCCAGGTGTTGAGTTACATCGATGGCAGCCTGAATGCGGGATGGGAAGTGCGTTATCCCAACGGTAAAACCGAAATCCTGCTGACCGACAGCGAGATTTTCGGCTGGGAGCGCCCGCGGCCGCGCAAGATGCGCGCCCGGAGTTTTGAGGGGCCTGAAATTTCGTATGCTGATCTCAAACCCGGCGACTGGGTGGTGCACGTCGATTACGGCATAGGCCGTTTTGCCGGATTGGTGCAGCGCACCATTGAGGGCGTGGAACGCGACTTTTTGTTGATCAAGTATGCAGACGACGACCAACTCTTTGTCCCGGTGCATCAGGCCGACCGTCTGAGCCAGTATATTGGGCCGGACGAGCGTACACCGCATCCGACGCGGCTGGGCGGGAAAGACTGGGTGACCGCCAAGGAAAAGGTCAGGGAAGCCGTCAAGGAAGTAGCCGCCGACCTGTTGGAGCTCTACGCAAAACGCCAGACGGTAAAAGGCTATGCCTATAAGAACGATACCGAGTGGCAGCATATCCTGGAAATGAGTTTTCCTTATACAGAAACCGATGACCAGATGCGGGCAATTGAAGAGGTCAAACGCGACATGGAACGGGCGCGGCCGATGGACCGCCTGCTGTGCGGCGACGTCGGCTATGGAAAGACCGAGGTAGCGCTGCGGGCGGCTTTCAAGGCCGTAATGGATGGGCGGCAGGTGGCTGTGTTGGTGCCCACCACGGTGCTGGCGCAGCAGCATTTCGATACTTTCAGCAAGCGCCTGGCGCCTTTCCCGGTGACCGTCGAGATGCTCTCGCGTTTCCGCAGCCCGGGGGAGCAGGCCCTGATCCTGCTGCAATTGCAGGCCGGCGAAGTGGACATCATCATCGGAACCCATCGCCTGCTGCAAAACGACGTGCTGTTCAAGGACCTGGGCTTGCTGGTCATCGATGAAGAACAGCGTTTCGGCGTTACCCATAAGGAATATTTCAAGAAAATGCGCACCGAGATCGATGTGCTGACGTTGACCGCCACACCCATCCCGCGTACGCTGTACATGGCGCTTTCGGGTATCCGCGATATCTCCAATATCAACACCCCGCCTTCGGACCGCCTGCCCATCCAGACGCACATCGGTGGTTATGATCCACAGTTGGTGCGCAACGCCATCATCCGCGAGATCGACCGCGGCGGGCAGGTATTCTTCGTGCACAACCGTGTGCAGACCATCGGCGCGATGTCCAATCACTTGCGCAAACTGGTGCCGGAGGCCCGCCTGGGAATCGCGCATGGGCAGATGGATGAGGATCAACTGGCGGATGTGATGCACAAATTCACGGCCGGCGAAGTGGACGTGCTGGTATCGACTTCCATCATCGAATCCGGGCTGGACATCCCCAACGCCAATACGCTGATCGTCGACCGCGGGGATACTTTCGGCCTGGCGCAGCTTTACCAGCTGCGCGGGCGTGTGGGGCGCGGCGCTTCCAGGGCGTACGCCTACTTTTTCCATCATCGCAAACGCCTGCCCACGCCGGAAGGGTTGGAACGCCTGGAGACCATCGCCGAGAACACCCAATTGGGCGCGGGCTATTCCATCGCCATGCGCGATCTGGAAATGCGCGGGGCGGGCGACCTGCTGGGCACTACCCAGCATGGGCACATCGCCTCGGTGGGTTTTCATCTATACACGCGCCTGCTCTCGGAAGCAGTGAATGAAAGCAAGCAAGCCGGCGGGGAAACCGAGCCGGTCAAGCCGGCGCTGCCTTTCCACGGCATCCGACCGCTGGTGGCGATCGAATTGCCGCTTTCCGTCGGAATCCCCCAAAGTTACATACCCGCTGACCGCTTGCGCCTGCAGTTGTACCGCCGGATTGCTGATACGATTAACGAGGAAGACATCGACCGTATTCGAGAAGAATTCACCGATCGCTTCGGCCCCCTACCTCAGGAAACCGCGAACTTGTTCTGGCAGTTATCCCTAAAATTGAAGGCTGAACTGTGCGGTTTGTCGTCGATCACGGTGGAAGGGGATCAAATCGTGCTGCGTTACCCGGCCTTGCCGGAAGGCATCAAAGCGCGCGACCTGGCTGATATCGGCAGCGACATCCGGCGGGGAAAGAACGCTTACTGGATGCCGATCGGTGCGGAAAACGGCTGGCAGGATCGCATAACACAGACACTTGACCGATTAATTGGACTAACCATTAAACAGGAATAAAGGAATGGAATTCAAACTTAAAGCTCCTTATGAACCGTTGGGCGATCAGCCCCAGGCGATACAGGAACTGGTGAGCGGCATCCGCGCTGGCATGCGCCATCAGGTGCTGCTGGGCGCCACGGGAACCGGCAAGACTTTCACGATTGCCAACGTGATCCAGCAGGTGCAGCGGCCGGCGCTGGTGCTGGTGCACAATAAAACTTTGGCAGCGCAGCTCTACGCCGAATTCAAGGAATTCTTCCCCGAGAACGCGGTGGAATATTTTGTCTCCTATTATGATTATTACCAGCCGGAGGCTTACGTTCCGCGCCAGGATTTGTATATCGAAAAAGAAACCGAGATCAATGAGGAGATCGAACGGCTGCGGTTGGCAGCCACCACTTCGATCGTGTCGCGCAAGGACGTGATCGTGGTGGCGTCCGTTTCGGCCATCTACGGGCTGGGCAGCCCCGAAGCATATTCCAGCGTGGTGATGGATTTGCGCAAGGGGGAGATCTACCGGCGCAACGTGCTGCTGCGGCAATTGGTGGAATCGCACTACGCGCGCAACGACCTGGACTTGCGGCCGGGCATCTTCCGCCTGCGCGGGGATACGCTGGAAGTTTTCCCGGCTTACGAGAAAAGCCTGGTTTACCGCATCGCATTCTTCGGCGACGAAGTCGAGCGCATCATCAAGATCAACCCGGTAACGGGCGAAATCCTGGAAGAGCTGGATGAAGTTCAAATTTACCCGGCCAAGCACTTCATCACCGAAGAAGACCGCCTGCGTAAGGCGTTGAATGATATCGAAAATGAGTTGGATGGCCAACTGAAGGTTTTTAAGTCGCAGGAAAAGCTGCTGGAAGCGCAACGCCTGGAGCAGCGCACGCGCTTCGACCTGGAGATGCTGCGCGAGATCGGTTACTGTTCGGGCATTGAAAATTACTCGCGCCACATGGACCAGCGCCCGGAAGGTTCAGCACCCTGGACACTGATGGACTTCATGCCGTCGGAATACATCATGGTGATCGATGAATCGCACATGACCGTGCCGCAAATCCGCGGCATGTACAATGGCGACCGGTCGCGTAAATCCACGCTGGTGGAATATGGCTTCCGCCTGCCCTCCGCGCTGGACAACCGCCCGCTGACTTTCGGGGAATTCGAGGAAAAAATGGGCTCGACCATCTACACCTCGGCCACTCCCGGACCGTACGAGATGGAAAAAAATGACCAGGTGGTCGAGCAGATCATCCGCCCAACCGGCCTGGTGGACCCGCAGATTTTGGTACGGCCGGTGGAGGGGCAGGTGGACGACCTGATCGGCGAGATCCGCGCGCGCGTGGAACGCAAGGAGCGCGTGCTGGTGACTACCTTGACCAAACGCATGGCGGAAGACCTGTCCGAATATCTCAAAGAACTTAACATTAAAGTGCACTACCTGCACTCCGAGGTGGAAACGCTGGACCGCGTGGGTATTTTGCGCGACCTGCGCCTGGGAGTTTACGACGTGATCGTGGGCATCAACCTGCTGCGCGAAGGATTGGACCTGCCGGAAGTATCGCTGGTGGCAATCCTGGACGCGGACAAACAGGGATTCCTGCGTTCTGCCACGGCGTTGATCCAGACAATCGGGCGCGCGGCGCGCAACGCCAACGGGATCGTGATCATGTATGCCGACCAGATGACCGACGCCATGCGTGAATCGATCGATGAAACCGACCGCCGCCGCGCCAAGCAGGAGGCTTACAACCAGGAACACCACATCCAACCAGCAACAATCATCAAAGAAGTTTACGATATCACCGCCCGCTTGAGTGAATACGCGGTTGCGGAAATGCAGGGCGAATATAACACGGAGCCGGCTGCCACGCGCCTGCCGGCCGGTGAAATCAAACACCTGATCCAGGAAACCGAGGAGAAGATGAAGCAAGCCGCGCAAAACCTGGAATTCGAACGGGCGGCTGTGCTGCGTGATCAGATCCTTGAATTGAGGTTGATGCTGGCGGATGAATCCGGGCAACCGGGTTGGAAGAAAGCCGCCATTATCAGCGGCGAAGAGACTTAAACAGAATCAAGCCGTTTCGAGGATTGTGAAGGGCTGCAGGTCGCCGGATGGGTCGAACCATTCTACCCTAACCTCATCCACCTGCGCCATTTGCGGCCCTTCTTTGAGTTTTTCCAGAAATTCATTCAGAATACTTTGGGAACCTTCCGCCACCACTTCAACTTCACCGTTGAACCGGTTGCGCACCCAACCATACAGTCCAAGATTGACCCCATACTGGAACACGAAAAAGCGGAATCCGACGCCCTGGACAAGACCATGTACGGTAGCATGCAAACGCTTTTGAGCTTCTTCCATTCTTGATCCCTCTTGCACTAGAAAATATCCAACGAAGCATTCTCGTCCGAAAAATCCAGATTGTCGAGCGCCATTTCCAACACCTCGACCTCCTCATCGTTATCGGCATGTTCCAGCAGGTCTTGCAGGGTTTCCTTAACCGATTCGCCGCCTATCTTGGAAAGCGCCCAAATGGTTTGGTAATAGATGTCGGTGTTGCCGACTTCCTCGGCCAGCATTTTCAACAGAACCGGGCGGGCGGCTTTCAACTCCAACTCGCCGGCCGCGCGGATGGCTTCGTACTGAAAATCGGCATCCTCGCTGTGAATGGATTCGAGCACCTGATTTTTCCAGCGCACATCGGCGGAACGCCCCATCGATTCCAAAGCCGCCAGTTTCCATGTTTTGCTGCCGTTTGCGAATGCGTCCTTGATCATGGCGGCGATCTCCTCCCGCCCGCAATACGACACCGCGCGCAGGATTTCCTGGCGGATCTTGTCCGCCAGATCGGACTGGTATTGCTGCAGCAGCAATTCCAGCGTGCGTTCGAACACCCGCGCGGAAACCTCCTCCAATTCTCCCAGCAGAACGAAATTGCCCAGGGCAGCAGCCGCTTCGGCGCGTACGTCTTCACTGGGGTCGCCTGAAAGCAATTCTCCGAAGATGCGCGCCAGCTTGGGATCATTGCTTTCCCACAGCAGCTTGATGGCGTGGCTGCGCACTTCCGGGTCTTCATCGCCTAACGCAAAGCGGGCGAAATCATCATAGCAGAGCAGGGTATCCGATTCCAGCATGCCTTCCAGATCTTGCAGCAAGTTGATCTTGCGCAGCACCGGAACGCGCGGCCATACTTTTTTTATCTCCGCCAGGTCGGCTTCGGTGATATCGGAAAAGATATGCAGATATTCCGGCGGGAAAGGTTCGTTGGGAACCAGTAAAGAGTCGATCAAATTCAGGGGGCGGGATTTTTCTGTCATTGTTATTAAGGCAACACAATCGGATTAATAAAGTCCTGCATGAAAATATATGCCATCAGCGCCAGCAGCGCCATGTAACCCACCATGTGAATGGTGTTCTCATATTTCGATGGCACGCGCTTACCCAGGAAAATCTCGGGCAGGATGAACAGAATGCGGCCGCCATCGAGGGCGGGAATGGGCAGCAGGTTCGAAATGCCCAGGGCGGTGGAGATGATGGCGAAGAACCAGGCGATATTCAGAAATGCCAGATCGGGCTGAGCCTGTTCGGAAACTTGCTCGCTTTCCCGCACCTGGTCGTAAACGTCGTAGAGTCCTTTGGGCGAAAGCGGTCGGAGTTCTTGAGAAGATACTTCGCCGCGTATCAATTGGCCCGGCAGAGAGAAAAGTTCCCTGATCTGGTACCAGGCGGTTTGAGCGCCCAAAGGGATGGATTCCAGGAAGGTATGGTATTCGATGGGATACTCCATAACAATGCCCATCGCACCCTGGCCTTCGGGCGGGTTGGAACGCGGTACCACGGTAAGCGCGATCTCTTCTGTATCGCGCAGCAGTGTGACCGTTACCGGCTGATCCAGGTTGGCTTTCACAATGGCGCTGACCGTGGTCATGTCTTCCAGCGGTTGGCCGTTGACCATGAGCAATTGATCTCCTGGGAGCATGCCGGCCTCCGCGGCCGGCGAATCTGGCGCGATTTCGGCGATGCGGATCACGCTGGTATCGGCGTACCCGGCGCGGGCGATCACCAGGCTGAACAGAATGATCCCAACCAGGATATTCATGCCCGGCCCGGCCAGCAGGGTGCCGAGCCGCTGCCACTTATTGGCTGCGTAAAAACCACCTTCGGAATTGGGGTCGTCCTCACCCTTGAAGCGCACGAAAGCGCCGAACGGGATCCAGTTGAGCGTGAAATCCGTCTTGCCCCAGCGGAAAAGACGGGCCAGCCGGGGCGGGTAACCGAAGCCGAACTCCTCGGCCTCGATGCGGAACAGCTTGCCGATCAGGAAATGCCCCAGCTCGTGCGTGAACAGCAGAAAGCTGAGCGCTAAAATGAAAACCAACAGGTTATTGGAAATGATCATGATCTTTCAATCCTCTACGCAGGCGATTATAACCTGTACTGCAAGGGGAATTGTTTAAAGATTATTAATTCGCGTCAAGCAGCCGGGCGCAGCCGCCCACCGGAGAAGGCAGCACCCAACTCACGCCGGGCAGTCCTTCCAGGCGCCGTTTGATGTTCTCATGGTTCTCGGCCGTGCAGATCACATGTACGTTGGGACCGGCATCCAAGGTGTAAGCAGCCGCGACGCCGCGCCGGCGCAGGGCAGCCACCTCGTTCATCAACAACAGAGAGGCTGGGCTCCAGTACATCAGCGGCGGGGTGGAGGTTTGCATCACCGCGTGCATGATATTGCTGTCCTGTTCAATGACGTCCGCCAGCTTTTCGAAATCCCTGGCCAGCAACGCCTCGCGGCAAAGTTGCAGGCGGCGGGGCGTATCGGCTACGCGGGCAGCTTGCAGCGGGCTGGTGGGGGCGAGGGCGTGGCCTTCGGTGGAGCCGGTCGGTTTGGGCGCGGCTTCCACGATGGCGACGCAATCCCACAATTCCCAATGATCGGGCGCGGCGAACGATTGCGCATAGGAATCTTCATCGCAGGTGCCGGGCTGCCATTCCGTAAATCCGGTGGGAATGGAGCGGCAGGCCGAACCGGAGCCGCGGCGCGCCAGGCGAGAGAGGTCCTTTTCGGAAAGCGCCAGCCCGTAAGCGCGCGAGGCGGCCAGCGCCAGGGCGGCGAAGGCCGCGGCGGAAGAAGCCACGCCGGCGGAGGAGGGGAAGTTGTTTTTGCTGCACACTTCGGCGAAAGCCATTTGGCCGCTCAATTGGCGGATGATATCCAAAAAAGCGCTCACGCGCGCCAGGGATGCGCCGGATTGTTCGTCGTCATTGATCACCAGGCGGTCGGCGGACGCGGCTTCCGTCAGCGTGACGCTGGTGCGGGTTTCGAGCGCGCCCAGGTTCATGGAGATGGAGCCGTTGGCCGGCAGGCGCAGCGCCTGGTCGCGGTTGCCCCAGTACTTGATGAAGGCAATGTTCGGGTGGGCGAGGGCGGAATTCGTTTTCATTAATGTGATTATAACAAGGGCAGGTTCCAATTTATGCCAGACTGTCTAAAAATATCTCCAATTCGATGAATTAACCGGGAATTAATTAAGAATGCGAGGGGGGAATGAATAGAAACGCAATGGCATTGACCTGGCAAATTAAAAATATACATGCAGAAATTGAACGAGGAGATTAAGATAACTCCCAAAACTTTGTATAATGAGAGTTAGAATTCGATGCGGTCGCGGCCATTTTGCTTGGCGCGGTACATGCATTGATCGGCACGATCCAGGAGATCGGTAAACGTATCCTGAGGTTCAAATTGGGCCACACCCAGGCTGACGGTGACCGGATAGGGTTCCGCGCCGATCGGAAAGGGCACGCAAGTCACCGAATCCTTGATGCGCCTGGCGACCTCGGCTGCCTGCTGCAAATTGGCTTCAGGCAGCAAGATCACAAATTCATCCCCGCCATACCGGGCGAAAATATCCATATCGCGAAGATGGCTTTTTACACGGTTGACCATTTCCACCAGCACCTGATCGCTTTTTGCATGTCCGAAACAGTCATTAATATTCTTAAAGTTATCAATGTCCAGGAAGATGATTCCCAAATTTGTCTTGATTCGCCGGGCGCGATTGAAATCGTGCAGGCCTAATTCGAACAAGCCCCGGCGGTTGTAGATACGGGTAAGTTCATCCGTGATGGCCTGCAGTTCAACCTGCTTTTGCAGGCGTTTTTGCTCGGTGATGTCAACCATTTGTTCGATGCGCCCGCCGGCGTAATACCCCACGCGGATCGGTTTGCTGGAATATAACACCCAGCGTTCCGGTTTACCTTCAGCTGCCCGGAAATGGATTTCCATATTTTCAAGATAATACCCGTTCCGATAACTTGACAAGATTTTGTGGATCAGCTCTTCGCGATTCTCCGTGCGCGGGTGCTGGTTCGAGAAAAAAGTTTCCCGGACGTCCTGATTCAGGATTGTATCGCGCGAGAAAAACCAGTTTTCCACGCACGCCTGGTTGACCCAAATGATCCTGAAATCTTTATCGATAATGCAGATCGCCATGCTGGCTGCATCCACAACATCTTCGATCAGGGAACGATAGCGCTCCTGGCTTTGATGCAATTCCTCTTCCACTTGACGGATCTCGGTCATATTTCTTAGAACGTACATGTAACCGACAATTTTTCCACTTTCATCCATAAGGCAAGTAGGTATGGACAGGATGTGGTTGGTTTTGGACTTCCCGCCCAGAATTTCAACCGGCTGATCCGTTTGGCTGAATATACCCCCGTAAGTGTTGTTCTGATCGATTACGGCGCCCAGTGCGATTTCATCGCCATCCAGGAGCTGCCGGGCGGATGGATTTATATCGACAACCTGCTTCCTGCTATCCAAAACAACTACGCCGTCCTGCAAATTCTCCACCAGCAGGTTGCGGCTGAGCGGAACGAGGTCGAACATGCGCAGGAATACCACGCTGAACACAATCCCCAAACCGCTGATCGAAAATCCGACCGGCAGGATGTCCATGCCCGGAATAGGATTCAATCCGAAAGAATACATCAAACCGGAGAAAAACGGAAAAGCACTGGAAATCAGCAAGACCAGCGATTGTAAACGGTAAATTGAAGTGGTACGCCGGGTATTGAGATAAATCATGATAATCGAGGCGATGCCGCATGCGTAGTTATAAGACAAAGCAATCCAATATATCGGCCCATGCAAGAAGTTATAACCATTGATTGTCCCGGCGATGTGTTCAAAACCAGTGTAAAAGAGGTAATGGTACTCGTTCGTGATCAAACCGATGAAAGTTAAAAAAGGAATGCTGAAAACCAATAGAAGGAAGAGAGTATTGAATTTAATACGCTGCTGTGGATAATTCGTGAAGAACAATGCCACGAATGGGCCGACTGTATTGGCTCCCAGGTATTCCAGCTTGGAGAATACTATCCTGCCGCTCAGTTCGGCGCTGGAAGCATCCAGCATCGCAAAGAAATTATAGATACCAATGGAGATCATCGCCAGGGCCAGCCAGATCATGCCGGATTTATGCCGTTTTTGCCACACGACAACGATGGTCAGAAGATTTAAAACCAGCGATGCCAGAAAGATATAAGACTCTTTGGTTATAATAAAAGACATCCCAATAATTCCGAGATTTGAATTCAATCCGTACAATTTTATCATCTCTATTTGAGGGAGTGGGAGTTGTAAAATAATCATTCTAATCCGCTGTCGAATAGATGACAGTATTCAGGAATGTTTTTCCAAAAACCATTCAAGCAGGCGAAAAAGAAATGACCGATCATTTAATACCAGCCAACGAAGAATCAGAAAAAATACAATTGCGGGCAGAGAGAATTATTAAAGACAGCGGCGTGATCACTGCCTGGCGCAGTATCGGGGCCGAGATCAACCTGGTCGGATCTGCCAGGATGGGATTGATGGCGAAACGCCGCGACATCGATTTTCATATTTACACCGATCCCTTTTCATTGGCGGATAGTTTCAGGGCAATGGCGCTCCTGGCGGAGAAATCCGCAATTCGTTCGATCACTTTTGCCAATTTGCTTGATGCGGAGGACCGCTGCCTGGAATGGCACGCGACCTGGCTGGATGAAGCGGGTGAAAGCTGGCAAATCGACATGATCCATATCCTGAAAGATTCCCTGTACGCCGGTTACTTCGAGCGCGTGGCTGAGCGGATAAGCGCTACGCTGACTCCTGAAACACGCGCAGCGATCCTGAGAATTAAATTTTCCATACCGGATGGAAAAAATGAGCCGGGTATTCGCATCTATCGGGCGGTGATCGAAGGCGGTGTACGCGATTTGGCAAGTTTCTACGAATGGGAAAAACTGAATCCCCTGCAGGGAATAGAAAAGTGGATGCCGTGAACAAACAAATCCTACTGACCAAATTATTTGGTGAGAGGAAATTTTCCGGTAGATTTTACGGAAATTATTCGGGATATGTTTGTCGTTTAAAATACCGCTGGAAATATCTTTCCATTGATGATAGGATATGTCATTGTAAAGTTGTCTAAACAATAAGGTGGAACAATTCGGAGGGAGTCTTGAAAGAATCGGGTGCAGAGAAGGCAGTAGAGAGCCTGGGCTCAACCAGGCTTATGCCCATCCTGTTTATCGGGCACGGCAATCCGATGAATGCTATCGAGGATAATGCCTATGCCCGTGAATGGGTTGCGCTAGGAGGGGCGCTGCCCAAACCGAAAGCTATCCTGTGCATCTCCGCGCACTGGGAAACATGGGGAACGGCGGTCACCGCCATGCGACAGCCGCGCACGATCCACGATTTCGGCGGATTTCCCGAAGAATTGTATGCCGTTCAATACCCGGCGGTCGGAGATGCGCAATTGGCCGAGAGAATTAAAAAGCTGGTGCGTTCACGAGAAATCAGCCTGAATCAGGATTGGGGCCTCGACCATGGTTGCTGGAGCGTGCTCAAGAGGATGTATCCGCAAGCGGATGTACCGGTGGTGCAGTTCAGCCTGGATTACACCCAGCCGGCGCACGAGCACTACAATTTGGGCGGGGAATTAAGCGATCTGCGCAAGGAAGGCGTACTGATCCTGGGCAGCGGCAACATCGTGCACAACCTGCGGGAGATTGTACTGGTCAATGGGGATTTCAATAAACCCTTCGGCTTTGAATGGGCTGTCGATGCGGGCAATACATTAAAGAGACTGATCCTGGAGAACCGGCACGCGGAATTAGCCGCGTACCCGGCGCTTTCCGATGAGGTCAGAATGGCAATCCCCAGCCCGGAACACTTCCTGCCTCTCCTGTATGCCCTGGCGGCCAAACAACCCGATGACCGCATCGCTTTGTTCAACGATGAAATCCTGGCAGGATCGCTTTCGATGACCTCGCTGCTGATTGGCGGCGCCTGATTCAATACATTGAGAGGAAAAAAGGGATATGACTAAATCATCAGAATTGACGCAATACCTGATCGCCGAGATCGAACAAGAATACCGCAACTGGCTTGATTTGATTGCATCCTTAACCCCCGAGCAGCTCGCAAAGCGGCCTGAAGATGGCTGGTCGGTGGTGGATGTACTGGTGCACGTTACTGCCTGGCAGGAAAACGGGCTGAAGATTGCAGACACGCAAAAGGATCCTCAGGCACAAACACCGGATGCGCAGTTTGGACCTTCGCGCGTGCTGAACATTGATTTTGAGGATTTCAATCAACGCGTTTTCGAAGCTCACCGTGATTGGGGCATGGAACAAGCGCTGGCCTGGTTTGAATCAATCAACTCCAGTCTGCGTTCCGCCTTAAAGGAATTGCCGATCGAACGGTTGTATACTGATGCGAACAAACGCGCGCCATTCAACTGGTTCTGGCGGCCGGCGATCGTGCACTCCCGCGAACACCGCCTGGATGTAGAAAATCGTTTTAAAGAAACGATCAAATCCTGAAAAAGAAATTGGTCACCGTGAGGTGACCAATTTTTGAATATTGCCCTGGTCGTCAGCGACGACTTTGACCACAATCGGCAGTGTCATGCCGTTGGAGGTTTGCGCGTTGCATTGATAGCGCAGTTCGCTGAGGTTTTGGCCGATTTCGAGGATTTTCGGTTCGACGTCCTGCAAATAGGGAAACTGCGCATAGACCTGTTGGTTGATCTTGTCGAGGATTTCTTTATCCATTGCGATAGTTCAAGTTATTTATCTGATTATAGCCTCTTCGAATGAAGGCAGGCACTTCCAGATCGTCGATGTCCTTATCAACGGGATCAAATGCATGCGGACAGAAATCCATCGGCAGAGCGGAGGGTTCAAGCTCGCGCGGAAGTTCGGCGGGATTCTCGACCGGCAGGGGTGCATATTCAACGGCTGTGGCGCCAATGCCGGTGGCCAGCAAGGTAACCAGAACCTGCCCATCCGGGCGTTCCTGTGAATTCAAGGTGGGAAGAATCTCCGTATCAGGTGACGTACGGCTTTGCAGGTAGCTCATGGCGGCCTGCATTTCCGTGACAGTGATGGCGCCGCTGAATTTTACAATCATGCCTTTTGATTGACTGATCGGGATATCCTCAAGCAGCGGG
>CALGUJ010000044.1 GCA_937902055.1 uncultured Pelolinea sp. | reverse complement strand
CTGCCTCAAGCCCGGTGGCCTGCTCTCCATCACCGAGTTGATACCCGATCCGCATTTTCAGAAACAGTCCAAAGTGCGCGCCCTGGCAGCCGCCGTCGGGTTCGCCGAAAGCGAGTGCTTCGGCCGGCCCTGGTCGTACACCCTGAATTTCAAAAAGAACTAGCGTTATTGACGGATTTCGACGGCTGGTTCTATATTTGTGATAAAATAATTAGTAGTAGCAACAATAAGTACTGCTAAGGATAATAGAATGACTGATACCGAAATGATCGCGCTGGCTTTTGAGATCCAGGTTTACACTGCCCTGCTGCTCAAGTTCTACAACAACTCGCTGGAGGGGCGCCTGCGCGCTCGCGGCCTGGCGATCAGCGCCCTGCAGCATTCCATCCTGCGCATGCTGGAGCACGAGACCCTCACCATCAGCGAGATCTCCAAACGCCTGGGGCTGGAGCCTTCCACCGTGCTGCGTTCTCTGGACGCGCTGGAGCGCAAGGGCCTGGCGCTGCGCGGGCGCGACGCGCGCGACCGCCGCCGCAACCCGCTGCACGTCACCGACGAAGGGCGGCGCTTCCTGGCGGAGGTGCCGGTCATCGCCGCCGACGATCCTGCGCTGCTGGCATTAGGGCACATCGGGCCGGAGGCAGGGGGGCGGCTGCGCGATCTGCTTAAGGAATTCATCCTGCAGTCCCCCGACGGCCAAGTGGTCGTCCCCCAAATGGAAGCATTAAAACAACAACAAGAAAAGTAAAGGAATCTCATCATGAATCAAAAATCGATCGCCATTATCGGCGCCGGCATCGCCGGGCTTTCCGCCGGCTGCTACGCGCGCATGAACGGTTACGACGCGACCATCTACGAAATGCATACCCTGCCCGGCGGGGTGTGCACCTCCTGGAAGCGCGGGGGTTACACCATCGACGGCTGCATCGGCTGGCTGCTGGGCTCCTCTCCGGCTTCTTCCTATTACCGCATCTATGAGGAATTGGGCGCGGTGCAAGGCCGCACCTTTATCAACCACGACGAGTTCCTGCGCGTGCGCGGCGAGAACGGGCAGGACCTGATCCTCTACACCGACCCCGACATGCTGGAAACGCACCTGAAGGCGCTCTCGCCTGCCGATGCACCGGTCATTGATGAGTTCATGGCCGCGCTGCGCGCCTGCGCGCGCTTCAACCCTGACGTAGACAAAGCCCCCGAGCTGATGAGCCCGCTGGACGGCGTCAAGTTCCTGGCGCAGAACGGCGCATTCCTCAAGGTGAACGCCGCCTGGAAAGACGTGACCATGGCCGATTTTGCCGCGCGCTTCTCCTCGCCCTTCCTGCGCCGCGCCTTCCCGCTGGCCTTCAGCGATCCATTCGCGCTGATCGTGACGCTGGGCTGGTTGAGCCAAAAAGCCGCCGGATTCCCCCTGGGCGGTTCGCTGGAATTCGCGCGCGCCATCGAGCAGCGCTTCCTCGGCCTGGGCGGGCAGGTGCATTACGGTGCGCGCGTGGCGGAGATCCTGGTGGAGGATGGGCGCGCCTGCGGCCTGCGCCTGGCGGACGGCAGCCGGCAGCCCGCCGATATCGTCATTTCGGCCGCCGACGGTCATGCCACTCTCTTCGACCTGTTGAAAGGCGATTATCTCAACGACGACCTGCGGCGCTATTACAAGGATTTCTCCCTGTACGATCCGCTGGTGTACGTCACCCTGGGCGTGGCGCGCTCCTTCGCCGGCCTGCCGCACTGGGTGGTCTATCCACTGCCTGAAGGGGTGGAGATTGGCGGGCATGCCCAGCTTTCCCTGGGTGTGGGGATATATAACTTCGACCCTAGCCTGGCGCCGGCCGGAAAAACGCTCGTCAAGTGCATGTTTCCCTCCAGCTACGATTACTGGAAAGCGCTGGCGGCCGACCCGGTCCGCTACCGGGCCGAGAAGGAGCGCATTGCCGATTGGGTGGCCGCGCAGCTCGACCGGCACTATCCCGGCCTGGCCGCCCAGGTGGAAATGCGCGATGTGGCCACGCCTCTGACTTGGGAACGCTACACCGCCAACTGGCGCGGCAGCTTCGAGGGCTAACGCATGACCAAAGAGAATAACCCGCCCTTCCGCATGCCCCGCACCCTGCCCGGCTTGAAGAATTTTTACATGGCCGGCCAATGGGTGGAGGTGGGCGGCGGCATCCCGGCTGTGGCGGTTTCCGGCCGCAACATCCTGCAGGTCAT
>CALGUJ010000043.1 GCA_937902055.1 uncultured Pelolinea sp. | reverse complement strand
GGCGCTTCAGGTCTATTAATGTCTGTTCTTTCTCGGCATCGATGCCCACCTCGCAGTCGCAGCCGAAAGCGATCAAACTTGCATTTTCGGTGTGGGTCAGGTTAAATGAAAGCGCTTGAGTTTGTTCCTGCCCGGCCAGTTGCGGTTTCCCCTGTGTTCCAACCTTGAATTCAATCGAGGCGGGGGATTGCTGCAGCAGCTTTGCCAGCAGGCAATGCAATACCCCGTGGCTGAGTACGAATTCCTGCCTGGCCTTATCGTTCAAAAAACGTTCACGCCGGCTTTTCTCATCTCGCGAGAGCAGTTTGCCCAATGGCCGGACGAAATGGGTCATTTCCTTCGGGTGAAATTGCCACACGGCAATTTCGCCCGGCTTCACTTCCGGCACTGTATCAGTTACTTCCCAACCGGACCGGATCAAATTATCGCTCATTTTACTGGTGCTGCTCTCCGCTCTCCAAAGCCCGTCTGAGCGCTACCGCCAGGCTGCGCACGTAAGGCTCGACCATGATGGAATTGTGGTTGCCTTCGCAGGTGTAAACGCTTAAACCGCCCAGAGCCAGCCGGCGCCACAGCGGTTCCGGCCGCACCATCTCGCTCCATTCCCGCTGCCTGGCTTTGAAATAAACCACCGGGCCGGCATACGGCCTGGTCACGTATGCATCCAGTGCGCGCTGATTGATCGTCTCCACCTTTTGGAATGCCGGCGGTTTGCGCAGCCAGCGCTCCCGGTCAGCCTGCTCCTGCGGATTGACGTATTTCGTGCGGCTCGCCAATGCCCTCAGCCGGCTGCTCACGACGCCAATCGATTTTCTGAAGTATTCGATTTTCTTGGGCAGGCTCAACCGCAGCCATTTGCCGGCGATGAATCCCAACCGTTCCACGCGGTCGAGCGCCATCACTAACTTTCCGGGTTTGAGTTCCGGCGGCAGATTTTCCATCACCACCGTGTCGAACATCGCCAACAGCGCCGTTTTCTCCCCGGCCACCCAAAGCTGTTGCGCCATTTCGTATGCCACTGTCCCGCCGAATGAATACCCTCCCAGGTAATAGGGGCCATGCGGCTGGACTTCGCGGATTTCTTTCAGATAGAGCGCGGCCATTTCCTCCACACTATCCAGCGGCCTGGTCTTGCCGTCCACTCCCTGCGCGCGCAGCCCGTAAATTGGCCGGTCCAGGTCCGCCAGGTACGCGCTCAGGCTTCGGTAGCTCAGGACGTCTCCGCCGATGGCATGCACCAGGAAGATCGGGGCCTGGCTCCCGCTCTCCTTAAGTTTGACCAACGATTTCCACGAAGGGTTCCAGCCGGAAGCGCTGACCGCTTTGGCCAGATCGCGGACAGTGGGATTCTCCAATAACGCCACCAGCGGTACGGAGACGCCGAATCGACTTTCAACCTCCGTCATCATGCGCGCGGCTAACAGCGAATGGCCGCCGATCTCGAAAAAGTTATCTTCCACGCCGATGGTCTGCCTGCCCAGCATCTCCTGCCAGATTGCCAGCATTTTTTCTTCCGCCGCTGTCTCAGGTCCTTTTTGCGTTTTCTCGCTGGCGCCTCTGCCCCAATCCGGCTCGGGCAGGGCTTGTTTATCGATTTTCCGGTTTGGAGAAAGCGGTAATTCCTTCAATAATTGATAATAGGCCGGCTGCATGTATTTCGGCAGCCGGGTGTTCATGTGGCTGCGCAGCAATTCCTCGTCCACGGTGCCGCCCGCATCCACCACCAGGTATGCCACCAACTGCTCTGTTTTAGAAGGATCGCTGCGCTTGACCACCACCGCGTCGGAGATACCATTGAATTGCAGCAGGGCAGTTTCAATCTCTCCCGGTTCGATGCGAAAACCCCTGATTTTGATCTGCTCGTCGCTGCGCCCCAGGTATTCCAACGCTCCGTCTGGCCGCCACAGGACAATATCGCCAGTTTTATATACCCTGCCGCCTGCCCCGCCGATGGGATTGGGCAAAAAACGCTCCGCTGTCAAATCCGGCCGGTTGAGGTAACCCCTTGCCAGGCAATCGCCTCCGATGTACAGCTCGCCGGCTGCTCCTTTGGGCACCAGGCGCATGTGTTCATCCAGCACGTACAGGCTGACGTTGTCGATCGCCTTGCCGATCGGGGCTTCGCGTTGGCCGTATTGCGCGCGTTCCTGCGCCGTGAGCCGGCAGCGGGTGACCACGCAGGTGCACTCCGTCAACCCATAGGTGTTTTGCAGGTCGATGTGCTCGAACCCCAAACGGTGCCAGGTGTTCAGGTGCGCCGGCGATACCCGTTCGCCGCCAATGATGATCATGCGCAACGTCTCCGGCAGCTTTTCGCGGCTCTTCTCCAGGTATTGCACCAGTTCCTGCCAAAATGCCGTGGGCAGGTCCAGGATGGTGAGGCCCCATTCGCGGCAGCGCTGCAGGAAATGCGGGAGGGAATCCAGCATGTCGTTCGAGCGCAGCGCCAACGTCGCACCGCTGCACAAAGTCGGGAAGATTTCTTCCGCTGAGGTATCGAAATTCAATGAAGCGAATTGCAGCATGCGGTCTCCCGGATGGATCCCGTAATGGCGCACGGTGCTGGTGGTGAAATTGACCAGCGGGCGATGTTCCACCATCACGCCTTTCGGTGTTCCGGTGGAACCGGAGGTATAAATGCAGTAGGCCAGGTCATCAGCTTTCACGCCGGCGGCGGGATTTTCGTCCGCCTGGGTATCGATATCATGTGCGGCGCGGTCGAAGCGCGCGACTTTCGCGGCATCCGGCGGTAAATTGATAAAGGTATCCGAATCGGTGAGGATGATGGCTGGTTTCGCATCCTTCACGATATTCAGCAGGTGTTCATGCGGGTAAGCCGGATCCAAAGGCAGGTACGCCCCTCCGGCTTTTAGCACCGCCAACATCGCAATGATGGTCCACTCCGTTTTCGGCAAATTCAGGCCCACCAGGTCTCCCGGCTGCAATCCCATGTCTTTGAGCCAATGGGAGGTTTGGTTGGCTTTGCGGTTGAGTTCGGCGTAAGTCAGGCTTTGCCCGTTGTGAAAAACGGCTGCCGCCTGCGGTGTTTCTTCAGCTCGTTGCTCGAAAAGTTCGTGGATCGGGATTTCCCGCGGGTAGGGGCTGCTGCCACCGCTCCATGCCAATAATTCGCGCTCTTCATCCTCTGTCAGGATCGCGTAATCCGCGATGTTTTTCCCGGAATCTTCCATGACTTGCCGGAGCATATATTTGAAATGCGCTGTTAAACTCTCGATGGTTGCCGGATTGAAGATATCAGTGTTGTATTCGAAGGCAAATTGCAAACCGTCCGCGTCCTGGTTGAATTCCACGTTCAAGTCATAGGTGACCGTGCCGGCCTCGAAATCGAAGAATTGGAATGTGATTTCTCCATCTCCCGCTCCGCTTTTGGGAATGTTCACAAAATTGAAGACGATCCCAAACAGGGTCCTCTGGCTGCGGTCGCGTTTCACCCGCGCGGCTTCGATGACCTTTTCGATGGGCGCTTCCTGGTTGGCTTGTGCTTCCATCACCGTTGAGGCCGCTCTCGCTGCCAGTTCGTTGAAATTCGGGTTGTCGGAAAGATCCAGTTTGAGCACCACCCCGTTCACGAACGGTCCCATGATGTTTTCCACCTCTGCCAAAACTCGGTTGGCGAAAAAAGAACCGATCTGGATGATCTGATCGTGCGTGTGGCGCGAAAGGGTGAGACAAAAAGCGGATAGCAGGATGGGGAACAGGGTTATGCTATGCCTGCTGCTGTAATCCGTCAATTGCCGGTATAAATTACCATCAATCTTTAACCAAACCGTATCCGCGTTGGAACTCTGCGTCAAAGGTCGGGCATGGTCGTTGGGCAGTTGGGTGATCGTGGTTTCATCGGTAATTTTCTCTTTCCAATAATCCAGTTGCGGGTTGATGCGCCGCTCGAATTGCTCCGATTTCTGCCAGCAGGCGAAATCGGCGTAAGTGTGTTTGGTCGCCTTGTGGAAGCCCGATTTACGGCCGGTTTGCCGGTAGATTTCCGCCAGGTCGCTGCGGAAAATCTCGGCCGACCAGCCATCCGTGATGATGTGGTGAATGATCACCCCCAGCACGGCTTGCTGCGGGTTGATGGTATACAGGATCAGCCGGAAAGGCGGAGCCGCGTGGATGTCAAAAACCTTGAGGTTCGAGCCCGTAATCGCTTGCCTCAATTCGGCTAGCGGGTCCTTATTCCCGGAAAGGTTTACCGTGCTCAACGGCAGGTCGATTTCCGGCAGCACCGCCTGGTAAGGCTGGCCGTCCTCTTCGCGGAACACCGTGCGCAGAATGGCGTGGCGGTCGATCAGCTCACGCAAACTGCGTTGCAATCTCGCGATATCCAGCTCCCCCTCGATGAGCAGCGCGAAAGAGGAGTGCAGTGAAGGGTTTTCCGGTTCGCTTCGGGATAAAAACCACATCCGCTCCTGGCTGTAGGAAAGCGGGATCTTGTCGCTGCCGCAATGTGGAATTGTCGTCCGGCTGGCTGCGCTGTCGGCTGCCCGGACTTTATCCAGCCTGGCGGCCAATTCCTGGATGCTCTCGCTTTGGTAAAAATCGGGGAATGAAATCTCCGACCCGAACCGCTCGCGGATTCTGGCGAGTATGCTGGCCGCCTGCAGGGAGTTGCCGCCCTGGTCAAAAAAGCCGCTTTCCAGGCCGAAGGTGTCATCATGGAATACCTCCTGGAAGATACGCAGTAGGTCGGCTTCCCGGCTGCCTTGCGGGGGAATGATCTTATGTTTTTCCTCGCCGGTTGGGTCCGGCAGTAGAGCGCGGTCGATCTTGCCATTTTCAGTAACAGGGAATTGCGCTACCTGCGCGTATGCTGCCGGTAGCATGCTTTGAGGGAGTAAATCTCTTATAAAAGATTTCAGCTCTTGGAGATCGATGGCTTGGTCGCCGGAGGCCGTGTAGTACGCGATGATTTGCCTCCTGCCGTGCCGCTGGCGCACCGCAGCACAAGCCTGCCCGATTTGAGGGAAACGGTTCAGCGCGGCTTCGATTTCGGATAGTTCCACGCGATAGCCATCGATCTTGATTTGCTGGTTTTTTCTTCCGCAATACTCCAGATTTCCGTCCGGCAATTCCCGGGCGTAATCCCCGCTGCGGTAGCATCTCCCCATTTTATTTTCTTCAGAAGGATCGCGGATGAATTTCTCATCCGTCAACACCGCATCGGCGAAATACCCCCGGGCAACTCCCGCGCCGCAGATCAGGATTTCGCCTTCGTCTCCTTTTTTCACCGGTTTGAACTGTTCGTCGACCAGATAAACCCGGTATCCGTCCACCGCTTTGCCGATCGGCGTGCGCCGCTCCGCCTCAACCGCGCTTTTGAACTCGTAAAAAGTGGCGCAGATCGCGGTTTCGGTTGGGCCGTAGCCATTGATGATCCGCAATCCGGGAATGTGGTCTTTGATGGCTGCCAGCGTCTTTTGCAAGATGGGTTCCACGCCTACCAAAAGCCGTTCCAGAACCGGTTTTATTCCCGGTTTTTCGAGTTCGCGGATGAAATCCGCCAGCAGCAGCGGGGGCAGATAAGCGCTTCGAATACCTTGATCGCAAAAATAACGCGCCAATTCCGGCACCATTTCAGGATGGTCAATCAGGTGCAAAGTCCCGCCGAAACAAAGCATGGAAAATATTTCCCAAACCGAAACGTCGAAGCCGATGGAAACCAGCGCGCTGCCGGATAATTCGCCCCCGACCGGGGCGATCTTTTCAAAGCCCTTTAACATCGCCATCACGTTGCGCTGCTCGACCATTACGCCTTTCGGCTTGCCGGTGGAGCCGGAGGTAAACATCACGTACGCCAATTGATCGGCGCTCAGTTCGGGCAGTCGATGTCCGGACTCGCCTGTTGCGGAGATCGCTTTTCCGATCGAAACCGCTTTCCCTGAAGTTGATTCAAATGGAGCGGCAAATTCGTCCTCCAGCACAATGCTTATTTTTGCGTCTTCGATGATCGCCCTTTTTCGTCCCTCCGGCCAGTTCGCGGGCAGCGGAACATAAGCGCCGCCTGCCAGCATAACCGCCAGCATGCCTGTGATACTTTCAATCGATCGTGTTCCGTGAATTCCGATTAATTGCTCATGCGCGAGGTGGAATTCTGCTTGCAAATATGCCGCCAGCGCCAGAGCGCGCTGCGCCAATTCAGCGTAAGTAATTTTCCGTCCAGTGTGGATGATGGCAATCCGGTCGGCATGCCGTTTGGATTGTTCGAGGAATTGATCGACCAGCAACGTGTTCATTTTGCTTACCTTGATGGAAGAAATTGTTCAATGGTTTTACGCATCGATCTCCCCACTGCGTCCCAATTGTAGCGTTCCGCGGCCAATCGCCGGCTGATTTTTCCGAACCGCGCCCTTTTACGCGGGTCGCTCAACAGGTTATCCAACGCCTGCGCCAGGCTCTCGATGTCGCCCGGCTGCACCAAAAAGCCGTTCTTTCCATTGCTGACCATGTCGGGCAAAGCGCCGATTTCCGTCGCCACGATCGGCAGCGCGTATGCCATGGCCTCCACATACGCCACTCCGAAAGGTTCGTTGCGGCTGGGCATGCAGAACACGGTTGCTTCCCGATAATAACGCTTCAATTCCTCCACCGGCACACGCCCCAAAGAAATTACGCCCGCCTGGTCGGTTTTCACGCTCGCGCCCGCGATCACCAGCCGCGCGTCGGAATGGTTGCGGCGCACCTCTTCGAAAGCGCTTAGCAATTCCGGCCCGCCCTTGCGCTCCCAATCCAACCCGACGAACAAAATATTTTTTGCGGAGTAATCTTTCTTATCCGGCTCGATCGCTTCAGAAGGGGTGTTGGCGCCGGCGTAAATGCAGTTCACCCGGTCTGCCGGGATGCCGTACTGTTCGCACAGCGAGCGTGAGATGTTGTTGCTGCGGGTAAAAACCCGCGCGGCGTTCATATACAAAGTTTTTTCCCGGCTGATCCATTCGGCTGAATACAGCTGAACTTTCATGTGCGGTGAATACAGCAGGTTCGCCAACTGGGTGTGATCGGTGTACACAAAGTGCGGGATGCCTTCCAGGTGCGTGTCGAAGATCGACTGGAGCTGAAAGGTGAAAGCGATGTCCTGCCTGCCCCGGCCAATTTCCCGCGCCATGCGTCCGACGCGGTCGAACAGGAAAATGGTGCGGAAGAAAGCGGCCTTGAAATCCAGCCTGCCCCTGAGGATGTCGCATCCATACTGCCGCAGCGTTTCCAGCGTGTTCCGCATTAAGAGACATTTGTCGGTTTTGATCCGCTCCGCGAGCGTGACGATTTCTAGTTCGTATTCCGGGAAAGTCTCATGCAGCAATTTTTCCACGCTTACGGCAATCGGCGGGTTGGGCCAGATGCGGAAATGCAGGATTTTCTTACGCATTCTTCCTTTCTTTTCCTGTGATGATCGGTCTGATCGCGGTATGCATGATGCTCGCGACATTCTTCCAGGTATAGCGTTCGCGCGCCAATCGGTACCCGGCTTTGCCGAATCGCCGGCAGAGGCCGCTGTCGGCCAACAGGCGCTCGAGCGCGGAAGCTAAACCAGCGATGTCGCCCGGCTCCACCATGAATCCATTCTTGCCGTCTTCGACAAAGTCAGGAACCGCCCCGCTGCGCGGAGCCACCAGCGGCAGGCCGTACGCCATGGCTTCGACGAACACCACACCGAATGGTTCCAGGCGCGTCGGCAGGC
>CALGUJ010000042.1 GCA_937902055.1 uncultured Pelolinea sp. | reverse complement strand
CCGGCCAGGCAAAGTTTATCCGCTCGAACAGCGCGTGCCAGCGGATGGCGTTTGATCTTTGCTAGCAAATCCGCCCGGCCGAGGATGATCCCGGCTTGCGGACCACCCATCAATTTATCGCCTGAAAAACAGATCACATCAGCCCCGGCTGTCATTGCTTCCTGGACAGTGGGTTCGTACCCCAGACCGAAATCGCTCGTATCCAGCATGGCGCCGGAACCGAGGTCATGTACCAGGGGAATTCCGGCTTGATGTGCAATTGAGACAATTTGCTTGAGCTCGGGTTCGGCCGTAAAACCGACGATCTTAAAGTTCGAGTGATGGGCAGTCAGGATCAAAGCCGGATGCTCCAGCAAAGCTTGTTCGTAATCTGAGATATGGATACGGTTGGTTGTACCGATGGGAATGAGTTTGGCGCCGGATTGGCACATTACGTCCGGGACGCGGAATCCGCCGCCAATTTCAACCAATTGAGAGTTTGCGATCACAACAGGTTTGGAATGTGCCAGGGCGCTGAGAGTCAGTAAAACCGCGGCAGCATTGTTGTTCACTACCAGCGCACTTTCGGCTCCGGTGAGCTGCTGTAAAATCGCTTCCGCGTGGATCGAGCGGGAGCCGCGCTTACCTGACTTAAGATCATATTCCAAATTGGAATAGACGCCGGCCGCTGCTTGCATGGCAGCCAGGGTTTCACGGCTGAGAGGTGCGCGGCCCAGGTTTGTGTGCAGAATAATTCCGGTGGCATTGATAACGGGCAATAACGACGGTTGCAGCCAGTCATGAATTTGTTGTTCCACGCGAGCGCTGATTATTTCCAGGCCTGGTACGGAGTGTCCTTCTTTGACCTCTGAGCGGATTTTGTCGAGGGCGAAATGAATTCCATGCAAGACCAGATTGCGGCCGAAGTGTTCGATCAAATACCTGACCGATTCATGCTGGAGGATGGCTTCGGTCGATGGTATTGTGTTGAACTCAAGCAATTTCGTCATCCTCGGGTTTAAAGGCTGCTTTTTCTGCCATCCGCAAAAAAACTTCCAACAGAATAAGCCCAATTGCCAGGATCAAGATAATCAGGTTTGAAATAATCCTGCCGAGCTGCAGCCAGGCGCAGAGATCGATAAAAATACTAAAGAGAATTGCTTCGCGCAAAAGCACACCGATGGGCACGTATTGTTTTGCCAGCCGACGTTGAAGGATATATGCCGCCGGTAAAGCCAGGCCTGAGCTGCAAATCGTGAGGAAGAAGAAAAACAACCAGCGCGGTCCTAATGTGGGTTCGGAAAAGAATATTAAAAATATCAATCCCATAAAACCTGTTATACCCAGTATGAGACTGGTCAGGAAAAGTTTTCCGAATGGGGGGAGATAGGATCGATGTTTCATTAAAAACGATTATATCCCAGCACCTGCAACTGATGAAACAAAATTGCATGGTGACGATTGTCCAATGCCCAAACCAAAGGGAAGGGATATAATTGTCGTTCCGTCCCTAATCCGGAGTATTTATGTTCAAGCAAATTCGCCAACAATACTATTCCTACCCGCTGACATTTCGCGTCCTGGTTGCAGGGACGTTCATCGATCGTATCGGCGGCGCATTGATTTTCCCGTTCCTGTCATTGTACGTGGCGCAGCGGTTTAACGTCGGCATGGTTGAAGTGGGGCTGCTTTTTGGAATCTGGTCGGTGAGCAGTCTGATTGGAAGCATGATCGGCGGCGCGTTAGCCGATAAATTCGGCCGCAGGATCATCCTGATCTGCGGATTGATCTTCAGCGCCACTTCTGCGCTGTTCATGGGTTTCGTGAATAATATGCATGCTTTCTACCTGCTGGCTGCATTCGCTGGCATTTTTACCGATATTGGCGGACCGGCGCAACAAGCCATGGTGGCGGATCTGCTCAAAGGCGAGCAGCGCGCTGAAGGATTCGGATTGATCAGGGTGGTGGGTAACCTGGCTATGACGATCGGTCCGGCTATCGGCGGAATATTGGCAGGCATTTCCTACTTATTGTTATTTATTATTGACGCTTGTGCCAGCCTGATCACCGCCTTTATTGTATTCAAGACCATCCCTGAAACCAAGCCGCAGAAGGGTGAAGGGCAACCCAGCGAAAGCTTATCGCAGACGTTGATTGGATATAGCAAGGTTACAAAAGACCGGTTGTTTATGGCGTTCATCGCCGCGACAATTGTGATGGTTCTGGTTTATACCCAGATGTATAGTACCCTGTCCGTTTTTCTGAATCGTGTCCACGGGCTTTCCGCTCAAGGTTTTGGCTACCTGATGAGCATGAATGCCGCGATGGTGGTCATAATGCAATTCGGAATCACCCGCAGAATTAAGAAATATCCCCCCATGCTAATGATGATGGTTGCCAGCTTATTATACGGAATCGGTTATTTCATGTTCGGGTTTGTGAGCGATTATGTTTTCTTCATGATCGCAATGGCGACCATCACGCTTGGTGAGATGGTGCATATCCCGGTCGCGCAGGCATTGGTGGCTTCATTCGCTCCTGAGGACATGCGCGCCAGGTATATGGCGGCCTATGGTTTGGGCTGGGCGATACCGAACAGTGTCGCGGCGTTATTGGCCGGATTGGTAATGGATAACTACAACCCAAATATGGTCTGGTATATCGCTGGAGCACTCTCGCTAGTAGCGGTGTCTTTCTTCTGGATCCTTTACGTCCGTACGCGTGATCGGCTGAAGATCACCAAACCGATAGAGATTGAAATCACTTAAGAATGATCCCTGTCACTACTTTAAATGTATAGAAAAATCGAAGAAATTTATCACGAATTCCCATCAAAATTCTGGGTTTTAGTCACCGTGTATTTCATCGACCGGGTTGGCGGGGCGCTGATCTTCCCGTTCCTGTCGCTTTACATCATTGGAAAATTCGGCGTAAGCATGACCCAGGTAGGCATCTTATTGGGGATCCATTCCACCTTTGCATTCATCGGGAACTTGTTGGGCGGCGCATTGACGGACAAGTTCGGGCGGAAATCGATGTTGATCTTCGGATTGATCAGCAGTGCCAGCGCAGCGCTGGCACTGGGTTTGGTGCAAGATTGGAAGGTGTTCTATGTCCTGATTTCGTTGACGGGTTTCGTTTCGAACATTGGCGACCCGGCCGCTTCCGCCATGATGGCCGATATCCTGCCGATTGAGAAACGCACCGACGGTTATGGCATTTTGCGGGTAGCCATAAACCTGGCGGTGACCATTGGCCCTGCTATCGGCGGTTTGCTAGCCGGTTTCTCCTATCTGTGGCTTTTCATTTTGGATTGCGTGATCAGTTATCTCTCTGCTTTACTGGTTTTCACATCTCTCCCGGAAACAAAACCGGTCTCGGCCGAAGGACAACCGCCTTTGATACGATCGATCAGCGGTTATGGTAGAGTTTTTGGAGATCGACTTTTTATGGTGATCGTTTCGCTCACTGCCTTGACCGCTGTGGTTTATTTACAAATGAGCTCTTCTCTACCGGTTTTTCTCCAAAGCCTGCATGGCATTACTCCGCAGCAATTCGGTATCATCTTGAGCCTGAATGCCGTCATGGTAGTAGTCCTGCAATTTTCCTTTACACGCCAAGTGAAAAAATTCCAGCCGCTGTATATGATGGCTTTAGGAAATCTTTTTTATGCCATCGGTTTCGCGATGTATGGATTTGTTTCAAGCTATGGATTGTTTCTCGCGGCCATGATAGTAATTACGGTTGGTGAGATGGTGATTGCGCCTGTCATTCAGACACTGGTTGCCTTCATGGCGCCGCGGGATATGCGCGGCCGCTATATGGCTGCATTTCAGTTGGGCAGAGGATTTGCCGCAGCAGTCGGTCCAATAGCCGCGGGGATCATTCTGGATGGGGACAATCCTCAATGGATTTGGTATGTGGGTGGGATGATCTGCATCTTGGTTGCCACGGGTTACTCGCATCTGAAAAATAAGGTAGGAAAAAAATTCGTTTCGCTTGGCGAAATTAAAAGAATAGAGGTTGGATCGGATTAGTACGGTAATAGTCAATTGGTTTGTGGCATAATAAAATCATTCAGTCTGGCGAAAGGGTGAGAAGACGTAATGGAAGGTAATTCTAAAGGACGTAAATTTATTCCAACCCAGTTAGATCCTCAAAAACCGGTTCCCGCCGATATCGAGATCGCACAAAGCGCGAAACTCAAACCGATCACTCAGATCGCGGCGGAATTGGGTTTACTGGAGGACGAAGTTGAGCTTTACGGCCCATATAAGGCCAAAGTGAAGCTGGATGTATTGGAGCGACTGAAGGATGTACCTAATGGTAAATATATCGATGTTACTGCCATTACGCCGACCCCGTTGGGAGAAGGAAAAACCACCACGACTGTTGGTTTGAGCCAGGCGTTAGGCGCTCATCTGGGAAAGAATGTGATGACCTGCATTCGCCAACCCAGTCAGGGCCCGACTTTTGGTATCAAAGGCGGCGCTGCGGGTGGCGGTTATTCGCAGGTAATCCCAATGGAGGATTTAAACCTGCACCTGACCGGTGATATCCACGCCATCACGGCTGCGAATAACCTGATGGCGGCTGCCATTGACGTGCGCATGTTTCACGAAAGTTCTCAATCGGATGAGACGTTGTTCAAACGGCTCTTTCCCGAAGATAAAACCGGGAAACGATATTTCGGCCGCGCAATGATGAATCGCGCACGGAAATTGGGGATCACGTCCGACGATCCGAACGAGATGACACCTGAGGAACGCAGCCGTTTTGTGCGATTGGATATTGATCCCAACACCATCACATGGATGCGCGGTATCGACACCAATGACCGCTATTTGCGCCAGATCACTGTGGGTCAGGATGTGGAAGACAAGGGTTTGTCACGCAAAACCGGTTTTTACATTACAGTCGCCAGCGAAATCATGGCGGTTCTGGCATTAACCACCGATTTGCAGGACATGCGCCGCCGGTTGGGAAATATTGTGATCGGTCTGGATCGTAAAGGTAGTGCGGTTACGGCCGATGATTTGGGAGTTGCCGGGGCGCTTACAGTGCTTATGAAGGATGCCATCAAGCCTACGTTGATGCAGACTTTGGAAGGCACGCCGGTTTTTGTGCATGCCGGTCCTTTCGCCAATATCGCGCATGGTAACAGCTCAATTATCGCCGACAGGATCGGCCTGAAGCTATCGGATTACGTAGTGACGGAATCCGGTTTCGGAGCGGATATGGGCATGGAAAAGTTTTTCGATATCAAATGCCGTTACTCCGACTTGATCCCTTCGGCGGTCGTGCTGGTCGCAACGGTTCGCGCGCTGAAAATGCACGGCGGCGGCCCGAAGGTGACAGCCGGCGTACCGCTTGATCCGATCTACCGCGAGGAAAATCTGGATTTGCTGCGCGAAGGATTGAAAAATCTGCTGCATCATATTTCGATCGTGAAGAAATATGGTGTACCGGTCGTCGTGGCGGTCAATAGTTTCTTCACGGATACTCTGGCGGAGTTGGAACTTGTCCGCAGGGTTGCCATGGAGGAGGGCGGGGCTTTCGATGCGGTGATCAGCAACCACTGGGAAATGGGCGGAAAAGGCGCGGTGGCGTTGGCTGAAGCAGTAGTGAAGGCTGCCAACCAACCATCCAATTTCCAATTTCTTTACCCGCTGGATTGGCCAATCAAGCAAAAGATCGAAGCTATTGCCCAAGAGGTTTATGGCGCAGATGGCGTGGATTACTCACCAGAAGCCGAAGAGCGGATCAAAGAATATACGCGCCTGGGTTTGGGAACTTTGCCGATTTGCATGGCCAAAACGCATCTGAGCCTGAGCCACGACCCTGCGTTGAAAGGCGTTCCGAAAGGATTCCGCATCCCTATCCGGGATGTGCGCGCCTCTGCCGGCGCGGGTTTTCTTTATCCTATCCTGGGTGAGATCAGCACCATGCCCGGCCTATCCACGCGCCCGGCTTTTATGGATATCGATATCGATCCTGTCACCGGGAAGATATTAGGGCTGTCATAGAAAAGGTTAATCCGCAGGCGCAGCCTGCGGATTGATGACCAATACTCATCATATACTCATCACACTTATGAAGAAAAAACCTTACCTCATATTCCTTATTTTTCTGATACTCAATCTGATCCCGCATGGGTATGTTGCCCTGACCACTTCGAAAGGGTTGTTGAATTGGTATATCACCGACGATGCCTTTTACTACTTTAAAGTCGCGCAGAATATCAGTTTGGGCCGCGGCATTACCTTTGACGGAATTGCGCCTACCAATGGATTCCATCCGCTGTGGATGTTGGTTTGCATTCCAGTCTTCGCGCTGGCACGCCTTGATATTTATTTACCGTTGAGGGTATTGATCGTTGTGCAGGCCATCCTTAACGCAGGCTCGGGTTATTTTCTATACCGCTTATTTGCCGATCATATTTCTGAAAAAGCTGGTTGGATTCTGGCGTTTTGCTGGATGTTCATCCCATCCATTCATGCAATCAGTTCGAAATTAGGGCTCGAATCAGGATTGAGTATTTTCTGTATCATTTTTTTCTTCTATCTCATCTCTAAATTCATGCAAAAGTCCGAAAAAGGCCAGGCAAGAGCGGTTGATATGCTAGTGCTTGGTTTGGTTGGAGTGTTAGTCCTTTTCAGCCGATTGGATAACATCTTCATGCTGGTCATGGTGGGATTATGGCTGGTTTTTCGCGGCAGCAAGATGAGTTGGATTTCACAGGTCGATTTCCTATTAATCATGACAGCCGCCGTATTGAGTTACTATTCGCGGATCCAAACCACCAACAATATTTTCAACTTTCTGCCTTTTTTCTATATGTTGATAGGCTTTTCACTGGTCATAAAGCCGGTCTGCCTGTTCTTCTGCGGCATGTATGAGTTGAACGGGAAAATCACCCTGAAACGTTTTGTATTGAAAACAGTTATCGCGATGACGGCAGCCAGTCTGCTGATCGGCCTTATTTTCTTTGTTTTGCATGATATGCTGCATGCTTTCCGCGGTATTTCACGCGCGGTGATCATTTTGGACTGGCTGACCTCCACCAGTTTTATATTGTTCTTTCGGATTATCCTGTTTTGGAAAAAACATGACTTATTCGGAAATCAGGAAAACAAATTAAAAAAACGGTTGCTTTTCTGGCTGAAAAATGCGGCTGCGTTTTTCGTTCCCTTGTTTTCCTTGCTATTGCTCTATATGGCTGCCAATGAGATCTATGCCGGCAGTTCCATGCCGGTCAGCGGACAGATCAAACGCTGGTGGGGAACGCTGCCGAATACCGTTTACGGCCGCCCGATAAAGACATTGACGACCATGATTGCAAGTATTTTCAGCACGAACAAAGAAACGGGTCCTTTCTGGTTAATAACGCAACCCCTGGAACAGTTCTCTGTATGGATCAGAGAACTGTTCTCCTTCTCCCCCGGACCAACCATCGGTGCGTTTTTAATCGGATTTTCATGGTTGGTTTTCCTGGCAGTTGCATTGGCCATCTTCTCGCGCAGACCGAGGGATTTCTACACGCTTTCGAAGAAATTTGCTCTCCTGCCGCTTTCCATCGGTTGTATATTTCATGTGATTTCTTATAAGGCAACCGGTTACTTACATGCCAAATACTGGTATTGGTTGGAAGAAATGATCCTTATTGTGCTGCTGCTGGGGATCATGCTGGCGTTCCTGATCAAGGAATGGGAAAACCAATCCAGGCATCGCTGGCTGATCCAATCCGTAACCGTGATCACTACTTTGGCAATTTTTTGCGGTTTCGGTTTAACTATTTTACGGGATTACCCTCTGAATAAGGAACCTGTAGATTTATATGATTACGATACCGACCTGAAATTTCTGGCACAAAACACACAACCCGGTGATGTGATTGGGATGACCGGCGGGGGTGTAACCTCTTACCTCATGCCGGACAGAGTTTTTATCAACCTGGATGGGTTGATCAATAGCAGCGGATATTTTGAAAGCCTTAAAGATGATCAGGCAAATGAATACCTTTCTGCAGCCGGGCTGGACTACGTCTATGGAGAGGAACAGGTGCTGCTCGACAGCGATCCATATCGATGGGTGTTCACCGATCACCTCAGGTTAATTTCACAACCCGCGTCGCAATTCAGTTTCTATCAATATTGCGATCAAGCTTGTCAATAGAAAGCGAATGCCTTGATTTCCATCGAAAATCACCACATCAGGCTGACCATCCAGGAGGGGAAGTCCGGATTTGATATTCAATCCACCCAGAATGGGATACCAAACCTGCGGGGAAATCAAATTCGTATCTGTGGCAGCTTTTCGAACGGGAAAAGATTCGCATTCTGCCCGCAATTCACGTCTCCGGAAAGCGCAAGCGATTTCGAATGGGTATTCAAGGGATGGGATGAGTCCAGTGGCTTGAAATGGAAAGTGAATTTTTCTACGCCGGTGGAATCTCCCTTCCTTCTTTGGAAGGTTGAGTTGAATAATGCTTCCAAGCAAGAGGTGGCTCTCGAAAAGATCCTCTTGCTGGAACCTTCCGAGCCGGGTGGGCAGAACTTAGTCATAAATGAAAGCCGCGAATTTAATCATGCGGCATTTTTTGCCAACGGTTGGCAATCCTGGTCTTCCAGCGGCGCGTACCAATCCGGCAGCCGAATGCGCCGCTCAAATCTGGGATTGCTGCAAAACCCGATGGTGATCAATCCCGGTACTCCTGAATATCATACACGTGGGGTATTCTCCAGCGACTTTTTTGGAGTGCTTGGTGATTTGGAGTCCCGCAGCGCGTTGCTGCTTGGATTTCTTTCGCAAAAACAGCACTTTGGCAGTCTCTCAGCCGATCTGCGTTCCAGACCTGTAGTAAAGCTATGGGCCAATGGCGACGAGGCCATTTTGCGGCCGGGCGCCGGTGTTTCTACGGATTGGGCAATTTGCTTCCCGATCCGCATTGATGATCCGGAGCCGTTGGCTCCTTACACTAATGCAGTTGCAGAAGAAAACGCCATCGGAGTTTTACCGCCGCCCCCGGCGGGTTGGTGTTCGTGGTATTACTATTACGAAAATATTTCTCCGGATGTTATCAGCGACAATCTGAAGCGGATTGAAGCGGTCAGAGAACAATTACCTCTGGAACTCGTACAGATCGACGATGGGTTCGAAGCCGTTGTGGGAGACTGGTTTAGCTTCAATCCGCGTTTCCCGGATGGAGTGGTGCCGCTTGCGCGTGAAATCCGTTCTGCTGGTTTCACCCCCGGATTATGGCTGGCGCCTTTTATCCTGCATCCCGATTGCCGCACGGCAGCGGATCATCCGAATTGGCTGCTGCGGCAAAAGAATGGACGATTGGCGCGAGCGGGATTTGGCTGGAATTCGCTGTCTGTCGCGCTCGATCTGACCGTTCCGGATGCGTTGGAATATGCATGCGAAGTTATCGATGTCGCGGCGCATCAATGGGGATTTCCCTATTTAAAACTGGATTTTCTCTATGCGGGCGCTTTAAAAGGCGTTTATCATGATCCAACCCGAACGCGGGCACAAGTGTTGCGTAATGGAATGGAAGCACTGCGGCGTTCAGCGGGCCAGGATACTATCCTGCTGGGCTGCGGCGCACCGTTAGGTTCGGTTCTTGGGCTGGTGCAAGCCATGCGGATCGGCGCTGACGTGAGCGGTTCATGGAGTCCTTTCTTTTTTGGAATGGGATTTCCCTTCAAAAAAGAACCGCATATGCCTTCGGCGCGGAATTCCATCCAAAATATCCTGGTACGTGCGGGTTTGCACCGCAAATGGTGGGTGAATGACCCAGATTGTCTGCTGGTCCGGCCGGATTCGCGCCTGAACCCGGACGAGGTGAGGTCTTTGGCGACTGCTATCGGTATGACCGGCGGGTCTGTCCTGCTTTCGGACGACATAACCCGGCTGCCTGATGAACGCATTGAGCTTGCCGCGGCACTCCTGCCGCCCATGCAGGAAAATGTCCAGGTTTTAGATTGGCTGGATGTTGAAACGCCCCAAAAACTGCGCATTGATTTGAAAGGGCCGATTGGCGAATGGAATGTGCTTGCTTATTTCAATTGGGAGGATTCACCCAAGGAAACAACCCTGACCTCAACGGATTTTCAGCTGCCGGAAGGGGATTATTGGGTGCGATCATTCTGGGATCAGCGGGTTTGGCGCGCGGCAAAGGGAAAGGCATTTTTCCAAGAGTGTCTCAATTCGCACTGTTCGCTTCTGTTGGCGGTACGGCCGGTGCGCGAAACCCACGCGGAATATTTGGGAAGTTCACTGCACATATCCCAAGGCCTGGAGGTTGGTGGTTGGGAGGAGGGCATCCACTCTCTTTCAATTAAACTCTCTCCTGGTAGAACCACCCAGGCTAATATTGATTTATATCTTCCCAAAGGACTCGGGAAAGCAAATTTCGAGGAAAAACCGGTCAGTTTTGAAGAGATCAACGATAAGTGTTATCGATTCATGGTAGATATTTCTCAACAAGGAAAACTGAACCTGAGTTATTAAGCAACATCCCCTGCGAACTTGCAGGGGATGTTCGTTATTTTGCGCCTGGCTTGATTTATTTTTCCTTTTCCTTTTCCTTTTTCGGTTGCGCAGCGGCATTCTTCTGGCGGCGTTTGTTGATTGCTTTTACGATGAAGTAGATCGGCAGGAAGATGACCGCCAATAACGGAATGGCAAAGATGACCAGCCAAATCAGGGTATCCACCAAGTATTGGCCACCTTTCACCAGGGCTTGCAAGGCTTTCTGCGCTTGCAGTCCGGGTTTCCATCCGGCGACAGTGATCGGCTCAACAGCTTCTTTGGCTTGCAGGTAAACACTGACAGCGGAAAGGCTGGCGGATTCGCGGTAATACTTGATTTGGCCCTGAGTGATTTCGATTTCCTCACGAACGCTTTTCAATTCACGGAAAATTTCCACCACATCCTCAGTCGAAGCGGCTTTATCCATCAACTCCAGCAATTGGGCTTCTGCCGCCTGTGAATTGCGCAACTTAGATTCCAGGTCGTTCACCTCGCCGGTTACATCCTGCCCGGATACGTCCTCGCTGATGATGTCGATTTCGGGGTCTTCCACCATTCCTTTAATACGGCTCAGAGCCTCATCCAGTTTTTCAGCCGGAACACGAATGGTGATGGTGGCGGTGGGAACTTCCCTGCCGCTGTAGGTGGTGGTCTTATAAGTGTTCGAGTTGACCACAAAGCCGCCCATTTCGACTGCCATATTATCAATGGCATCCATCGACGTGACCGGATCCACAACCACGATCGACAGGTTGGCATTTTTAATAACGATACGCTCACCGGATACGGACTCTGCCTCAACGGAATCATATTCGCCCGCGTCCATGGATTCTTCGAAACCCATTTTGGCGATATCCGCGCTGGGTGCTGCGGCCGGCATGGATTCCGTTGCCGGATAATCCTGAGCGGTTGCGCCACTTGCCATATTGCGGGCCATCGAACAGGATGCTAACAGGATCGTTGCAGACAGCACGATCATCCAAATCTTGTTTTTTCTCATCGTCCACTCCTTCTAAAAAAAATATCGGTTTTAGAACTACTGTAATGACGATAATGATGACGGGAAAGTTCCCTTTACCAGCCTTCTGAAAGCCGCAAGGCATGCCGCCAGGGTAAGCCGGATTTTTTTATGCGTGCCTGCACTTCAGGGATTTTATAGGGAACCCGTCGAAGCTCCCATAGGCTTTCTTGTGGATCGAAAATGGCAAACGCCGCTCGCGGATCATGATCGCGCGGTTGGCCAACGGATCCGGGATTCAGTATCGATTTGGTCAGGATTTTTACTTTTTGATAATCGAGCACCAAACCCTTGGGAGATTCGCTTTCGGTTTCTTTCCAGATCGCCGGTACGTGAGTATGACCTACCAGACAAATCCGGGTGTCAAAGAATTGGAACATGCGCTCAGCGGTCATGGCGTCCATGATGTAATCCCAAACCGGATTACGGGGGCTGCCATGCACCAGAGTGATATCGTCGATAACCAGGCGTTCCGGCAGGCTGAGCAGGAATTCCTGACTCTCCGCATTCAAATTGCGTTTGGTCCAGGTGATCGCCAGGCTGGCTTCGTGGTTGAATGTGTTCTGGTCGACTTCGCCCAATGTGGCGGCATCATGGTTGCCTCGCACGCACATCAGGTTGGGCAGCTCACGCACCAGGGCGATACATTCGTTGGGATCCGGGCCGTACCCAACCAAATCCCCCAGGCACCAATAAGCGTCCACGTTACCCGCGGCTGCCAGTACGGCTTCGAGGGCGGTGAGGTTGGAATGGATGTCTGAAAAAACCAAAATGCGCATAGGTTATTCTGCTCCTTCTGCCAGCCAGGGAACCAGGTGCTGGATGATCTGCTCGGCGACTTCCATCTTGTCCATCAAAGGCAGTTGCTCGGTTGCGCCGTCCGAAAAGATCAATAGAACCTGGTTGGTATCAACGCCGAAGCCGGCTTGAGGTTGGGCGATGTTATTGGCTGCAATCATATCCATGCTTTTTTCCTGCATTTTTTTGATCGCGTTCTCTTTTAATTTCTGGCTCTCGGCGGCGAATCCAATTACCCGTAAATCCAGGTTCTTTTCTTTTTTAAACACGCTGACATCTTTAAGAATATCCACAGTTGCTTTCAGTTTGATCTCGGACAAAGGCGCATCCTTCTTGATCTTCTCCGTGGAGGGCTGCGCGGGCGTGAAATCGGCCACCGCAGCCGCCATGATCAATGCCTGTGCATTATTAATTTCTTCCATTACTGCGTGATGCATTTGATCAGCCGTTGTGACTTGGATAAGCTTTAAGCCGAGAGGCACAGCCAGATGGGTGGGCGCCGAGATCAGGGTTACATCCGCGCCCAAGTCCAGAGCGGCCTGCGCCAACGCATAACCCTGCTTGCCGGATGAGAGATTGGTGATCACTCTTACCGGGTCGATGGGTTCCTGGGTGCCGCCGGCCGTTACCACGATCTTCTTGCCGGACAGAGGCATTTTGCGAGAGAGCAGAAAGCGCAGATATTGAATGATTTTTTCGTTGTCTTCCATCCTGCCTGGTCCCCGCAAGCCTGAAGCCAGACGCCCTTCCGCGGGGCCGATGATATGCATTCCCCGTTCTTTTAGCGTTTGGATATTCGCTTGCGTGGCGATGTTGGCATACATCCCGCCGTCCATGGCAGGCGCGATCACAATCGGGCTGGTAGTTGCCAGAGCGGTGACACACAACAGGTTGTCGGCAACGCCGTGGGCTAATTTCGCAATGGTGTTGGCTGAGGCCGGGGCAATCAACAAAAGATCGACGGTATGCGCGAGGTTAATATGCACCACATGTCCCATGCCCCCCCACAAATCGGCTTCGGTAAATGCCTTCTGACCGCTGACGTTCTGGAAAGTCAGCGGACTGATGAGCTTACAGGCCGCTTCAGTCAATACCGCGTTTACTGTGCAGCCTTCTTGTGTCAACTTGGATGCCAGATCGGCGGCCTTGTAGGCGGCTATCGACCCGGTCACCCCTAAAGCAATATGTTTTCCGTTGAGTGGATTGGCCATCATTTACCTGTTCATGTTCCAAATAAGGCGTAAACCGTTAAGCGTCAGCCAGGGATCGATGTGATCGATCACGTTAGTCTGGCCGGTGATCTTTGACACATGTCCACCGGTGGCGATGACTTTCATTTCCTTCCCCAATTTCTCGCGAAATCGGGTTACCAGTCCTTCAACCATGGCGGCATATCCATAAATGAGCCCTGCCTGCATGGCATGCTGGGTATTGCTGCCGATCACGGAAGGAGGCGCTTTCAGCTCAATCGCCGGGAGTTTGGCGGCATGCGTGAATAACGCTTCCGCGGCAGTACCGATTCCGGGAAGAATGGCGCCGCCCAGGTATTCTCCTTTTGAGCTTAATGCGTTGAAAGTAGTGGCAGTGCCGAAATCGACTACGCAGGCCGGCCCGCCATAAAACTCCTGGACGGCGACTGCGTCGGCAATGCGGTCAGCGCCTACCGAATAGGGATCGTCGTAGAGGATACTGATATTCAGGTTTAGATCAGCCGTAACAGTCAGCGGGTCTATTCCCAAATGGTCGGCGCAGGCTTGTTCGAGGCGTTCGGTTAATTGTGGAACCACGGAAGAGAGTACGATCCCATCCAATTGTTCATCCAGGCACTGGCAGGTTTGCAGCAAGCTGTGGATTTGCAGGCCGTACTCATCCGGCATGCGCTGATGATCGGTTGCCAAACGCCAATGAGCTTTTAGTTCTGCCTGGTCGAAAAGCCCGATAGTCAGGTTGGTGTTCCCAAGATCTATTGTGAGCAGCATAAATTCCTGTTTATATTAAAGAAGATTGTACACTATGAATTCAAATACATTGCCGTTATTCATTTACATAACTGCTGGAACACCTTACCCTGAAAAACGGCGGTCAGTCCGCACATTCTTTACTTGTTGAATATTCTCGGCAATCCAACCGATGCGGACATCCTGAGCGCCGTCAAATTGGGGCACGTAAGGTTTGATATCCAGCAGTGGAGTGCCATCCAGGATGTCAACGTTACTGACGGAAATCTGGCTGCCGTTGATGCTTTCGATTTTCAAAACGGACAAGCCGATCGGGTTCGGGCGGTGCGGGGCGCGCGTGGCAAATACGCCGCGTTCCTGTTTATCCAGAAAGGGGATCACTCTGGGTTTCCAGCCATCCGATTTATGCAGGTGATAGATCACATAAATATGTGAAAAACCATCCAGGTCTTGCAGACCCGGAACGTAATCCGGATAAAGGTCGATTGTTCCAAGGATGCCAAAAGCTCCGGCTGGTTGGATGGGCATCTCCTCCAATTTTCGAAAAGGAGAGTGAATCAATCCGATGGGGGTGAATGTGATTTCCATGCCCTAATTTTAAAGCCGATTTCAGGTCTGTTTCGTTTAAAATAGATGTAATCAAATAAGGTGAGAGAGGCGCAAGATGACTGCCGGAATAATCAACGGAACGGAAATTGCTGCCCGCATTCGGGCGAAAGTGGCGCAAGAAGTCGCGCAGCGCAAAGCGTCTGGCCAATCCATACCCGGTTTGGCAACAGTATTGGTAGGGGAAGATCCTGCTTCACAAACTTACGTGCGCTCCAAACACCGTGCTTGCGAAGAAGCGGGTATCAATTCATTCGGCTTTACGCTGCCGGCCGACACTCCGCAGGAAAAGTTGGAAGGCTTGATCGGTGAATTGAACCAGGATGAACGCGTACATGGCATTCTGCTTCAATCGCCCATACCCAAAGGGTTGGATGAGCAAAAAGCCTTGAGCGTCATGTCGATAAAAAAAGATGTGGATGGCTTTCATCCAGTAAATATCGGGCGGTTGGCGCAGAAAGGCCCCGATCCATTATTTATCTCCTGCACACCTGCCGGTGTCATGGTCCTCCTGCGCGAAGTGCTGCCTTCATTGGAAGGCTTGAATGCGGTTGTTCTCGGCCGCTCGAATATTGTCGGCATGCCGGTAGCACTGCTGCTGGTGCGCGCCAATGCCACCGTGACCATCTGCCATTCACGCACACGTGACATCCCTTCAATCACCCGCAACGCAGACATCCTGGTGGCTGCCATCGGCAAGACTGAAATGGTGCGTGGGGATTGGATCAAACCCGGAGGCGTGGTGATCGATGTGGGTATCAATCGTGTTGAAGACAGCAGCCAGAAGAAAGGTTACCGGTTGGTAGGGGACGTAGCCTTCGAGGAAGCCTGCCAGGTGGCGGGCGCGATCACGCCCGTACCGGGCGGTGTAGGACCAATGACGATTGCCATGTTGATGAACAACACGCTCAAAGCAGCCGAAATGTAAAAATGAGCTTACCGGTATAAATACCGGCTTTGATTAATAAACCTATAATATTTGCCGGATTCCTTTCTTCGTATACTGCAATCAAGAAAGGAACCTAAATGACTTGGAACCTACTTACTCCTGAAGAGGCTTACGTAATCGAACGCAAGGGCACCGAGGCGCCCTTCCGCGGTGAATATGATGATTTTTTCAAAGCCGGAACCTATGTTTGCCGGCGCTGCAACACTCCGCTTTATAGGTCGGAAGATAAATTTCACTCCGGCTGCGGCTGGCCCAGCTTCGACGACGAAATACCCGGCGCGGTTAAGCGCAGCCTGGATGCGGATGGCCGGCGCACGGAGATCACCTGTGCCGCGTGCGGCGCCCACCTGGGGCACGTTTTTGAAGGCGAACGCCTTACTCCCAAAAACACGCGCCATTGTGTCAATTCTTTATCCATGAAATTTATACCGAGATTGAATGAGTAAAAATGAAATAGCCGTTTTCGGCGGTGGATGTTTTTGGTGTACGGAAGCCATCTTCAAACAGGTAAAGGGTGTTATTTCCGTAATACCCGGATACGCGGGCGGATGGAAAGCGGATCCAACTTATCATGAGGTATGTAATGGCGATACCGGCCACGCAGAGGTGATCCGGGTGGAGTATGACTCTCAGGTAATCACTTATAAAGATTTATTGGAAGTGTTCTGGCTTGCGCATGATCCGACGACCCTAAATCGGCAAGGTAATGATATTGGGGAGCAGTATCGATCGGTAATTTTTTATTCCGATGAATCCCAGAAAACACTAGCGGAATTTTCTTTGAAATCTGTTAATCAGAGTGGAAGATTATCTAAACCAGCGACAACCCTTATTCAGCCTTTGGCAACTTTTTACCCCGCAGAAGAATATCACCAGGATTACTTCAATCGAAATCCCGATCAGCCGTATTGCTATGCTGTTATCTCGCCGAAATTAAAACATTTCCTGAAAATTTATACCCGCGAGTGAGGTATTCAATCTTCGGCTAATTCTTTGTAATGATTGTTAGTCAAGCGATTGAAATACGGCAGGAAGAAAAATCCCAGAATGGAAGGCAGCCAGAAGGACAGAAAGCGGTAAGTCAGCATCACAACAGTGGTGACCGAGTTTTCAATCCCCAGGCTGTTGTATAGGGCGACCATGGTGCTTTCGATCAAGCCTACACCGCCCGGGATCATGAAGGCCATGCGTCCAAAAAGGTTGGGCAGGCCATAGCCGGTGATGACAGCCAAAGCTGAGGGATAGGTTCCGGTTGCCCAAAAAAGAAAGAAGACGGTTAGTACGTCTAATCCCACATTTAAGAAAGAACCAATGACCGGTTTTTTCCAACCGCCGTGTGCCAGCCGATTCCAGGCCTTGAATAATTTTTGGAGTTCCCGGCTAAATTTTTCCTCGGATAAATCTTTTTTGAATAATTTGGATAAGGCTGACGCAATTTTAATGATTATTGAAACGGATTTATCCTGGTATTTAACGATAAACACCAAAGCGATCGCGATCAGTGCAAGGAAAATCGAAATCATGGTGAATGTGACGATCTGGAATGTGGATAAATTATTAATGGTAAGAAGAAAAATCATCCCGATCAGAGAAACCGCTGTGTAAGCAAAGCTCAGGAAAATTGACGGGATGATTGACCCCAGTGACGCGCCTTCTTTATTACCTCCACTCACTACCACCCAGCGATAGGTTGTAGCAGTTCCTCCTACCATTCCCCCTGCCACCAGGCCGAATGAATAGCTGGCCATGCTGATCAATGTAGCCTGCAAGGTGGAAATTTTTTTCTCTGAAATATTGACACATTCTTTCAGTGTGTACCCGCCATACCAGGTACGAAAAATTTGGGCCGCAATGGCTAATAATACTGCCCAAAATTTTAATGAGCTGAAAATATAAAGCGTCTCTTCAAAGGAGGAAATCTTCGGAAAAAAATAATAAATCGCCAATGCAACTATGAGAAGTAAAAAAACCTTCTCAACGATCGGCAAAATTGACCGAGGTATCCTGATGAACCCAAGGTCGATTTTATTTTTCTTCTTCTCGGGTCCCGGCACGGGTTGTGATGAATTATTCATTGAATTAAATATTGCACAGATAATAAATAATTATGAATGAGAACAATTATACATAGAAAAAGGAGGTTTTTATTTCAATGGGTTAGATGGTCAACCCTCTCGCTATTTCTGTTCAAAAAGGGAAACAGTAAAAAACCGATGATTGAAGGCAGCCAGAAACTTATTACCCGATAGGTCAAGACCGTAATAGCGGCCGGTGAGTTCTCGATTCCCAGACTGGTATATAAAGCCACCATTGTGCTTTCAATCACGCCAACGCCCCCGGGAACGATAAAAGCCATGCGTCCGAAAAGCCAGGGTAACCCATATCCGGCAATCAAAACGATTGGCGGGATGGATATTCCGGCGGCCTGGAAAACGAAATAGATGGTGAGGATATCAAAGAGAATATTCAGTGTGGATCCGAGCATTGGCCCTCTCCAGCCACCTCGAATCAGGTAATCCCAGGTGGAAAAAAGATGTTGGATATTCCCTGTAAATTCTTCTTCCGGAAACTCTCGCTTGAATGTCCTGAATAAACCGGATACGCATTTTAACAGGATGTGGGTTGCCTGCCTCTTATGGCGCACAGTAATGATGAAAAACAAGCAGAAAATGATCAAGCCAAACGTGATCAATAGGAAGATTGTGATTTGACCGGTGGTCAGATCGTGAACGATCAGCAGGAATGACAAACCGATGATGGAAACCAACACCAATACAATATCGATAAAAACCGGAGGCAGGGATGCAGCCAGCGAAGCGCTCTCGTTATCTCCACCACTGGCTTTGATCCAACGGAACATACTTGCGGTGCTGCCAAGCATCCCCCCGGCAACCAGGCCTACCGATGTGCTGGCTGTATAGATCAACATACTGGTAAAAACCGAGATCTTTTTCCCGGATAGACTAGCACATTTACTGATGGTCAGTCCGCTGCCGTAATAGCTGAACAACTGGGCGAGAAATGCGAATGCAATTGCCCATATTTTGAGCGAAGCAAGTATATTGAATGAACTTTCCAGGGAAGAAATTTTCGGTAAAAAATAAAAAACTCCCATTGCCAAGAGAACCAGCAGCAAGGCTTTTTCACCGATGACAATGATGGATCCGGTTGTCTTTCCTTTTTTTACGTTTTCCTGTCCCTGGGATTTTTCTTGTCCGGTCTCAGGATTTGGGAAATTAGCCATGATTATTTTTGTAGAAATACTTCTTCGCGATTTCATTGACGATGGTGTACAACAGAGTAATCCCAAATAACGTTAAGATGAGTTGCCACGGCAATGGCTGCAAGCCAAAAAGATTAGCAAAATAAGGAATATATGGCAGCAGCACCGTCGCGATGCCAATTCCGATGGTTGAATATAGCAGCCCTCTGCCGATTTTGCTGCGGAAGAACGGTTTGCGCGACCGCAGGATCAGCATAGCCATTAATTCTGTCAAAACGGATTGGATGAACCATCCGGTTCTGAATACAACTTGCGTGGAATTTAACAAAGTTAAAAGGATAAAAAATGTGAAATAATCAAACAAGGAACTGGTCAAACCAAAGACTAGCATGAATTGTCGGAGGGAGCGAATATCCCAACGGTGCGGGTTTTGGATCAACTCTGCATCGACATCATCATCGGCAATCATTATGCCCGGTATATCCGTGAGGAAATTAGTCAATAATACCTGATAGGGTAGTAGTGGAAGGAAAGGAATCAAGATCGAAATTCCGGCCATGCTGAACATATTGCCGAAATTGGCGCTGGTGGTAACGTTGACGTATTTCATTGTGTTGGCGAATGTCTTGCGGCCCAAGACGATACCTTGTTTCAGCACATTCAGATCGTGCTTTAGCAGGACGAAATCCGCGGCTTCTTTGGCCACATCCACTGCCTGGTCGACGGAGATGCCGACA
>CALGUJ010000041.1 GCA_937902055.1 uncultured Pelolinea sp. | reverse complement strand
GAATATGCTAAATTTGGCCAAATTCATGGAGGAGACACCCGCCGGGATGGAGATCAGGATGCGAACAACGGGTATCATACTGGAGAAGAAGATCACCCAATCATCATATTTGCCGAACCAGGCTTTGGAACGATCAAAATCTTCAATGGTCAGTAAGGCAAATTTTCCATACCTCCCGATAAAGCTGCGCACAGCCCCTTCACCCACCCATTTTCCCAACCCGTAGAACACCAACGCGCCGGTGAGCGAACCCAACATGCCAACAATAGTGATCAATGAAATGGAAAACCTACCGGAAAGCGACAAGCTGCCCGCCAGGGGAAGAATCACTTCAGACGGGATAGGCGGGAAGATATTTTCAAGGAACATGACCAAATACAACCCTGTGTAACCGGCCGAACTGATCAGGCCTTCCACCCAAATTTTAAGGCCGTCCAATAAATTGCCCAAAACCATTAAATCACGTTGCTATTTTATTCCCTGCTGATGATTCGCCCCTGCGCGAGTATTCCCAAGATTAAAAGGCCAATCATGACCCAATAAGAAATCGAGGTGCTCAAGTTCAATCCTTGCACGATCAAGACTGCGCCGCAAGCGGCGGTTACAAATATCATCGCCCAGTCAAAGAGCGAACCAGCCAGCAAAGCCCCAAGCAGCGCGCCGGCCAGGATCATCAGCCACTGGTATTGACCGGCAGCGATCAGGTTGGTTTGGATCAGATAATATACGATGTATCCGCCGGCAGCCATTCCCGCCAATCCGACCGCCAATTTTTGAAGCAGGACCGCCAACAAGGCCCCCACCAATCCAGCGATCAGAGAAACGGTTAGTATCACAGATTGGGTTTGACCGGGTAATAATGAGGGTCCGAACTTCATGCCCAGCAGGAATCCGACGATCGCCACAAACATCCACAGTGCTTTCCGTCCGAAGAACAGCATCAGAATTCCCGCCGCCAGATACAAAATATTCATGAATAACCTCCTGCGCAAACCAACAGGATAATTATATGAGGTTTTTAATTTTCCATGAGCAACCGATACCCCGGAACGATAATCCGATTAAATAGAAACAGGGACAGTATTTTTATACTGCCCCTGTCAGCGCGAAAGGTTATTTTCTGTTGCGCAGATAGGAACGCACCAGGATGACCAACCCGACGAAGATCAACATCATCGGGAAAACCGGCAATCCAAAACGGCCCAATCCAAAACCGCTGATCCCCAGGATCAATTCGAAGAACACAAAACCGATGGCGAAGATGGTCAAACCGATGTTGACCAGCCTGCGCCCGGATTGGACAATGGCGTCACGCCCTTTGCGTTCGCCATAAACCATCTGCGCGAAGCCGACCGATGTCGGGGCGATCAATGCCCAGGCATACGCCCAACTTGCCCACAGACCGGTAATACTCTGCGCCAGGAACAAAGCGCCTAAAGAAGTAAGGATGCCGCCCAAGATCGACAAACCTTCCCCGCTGCTGCTATCGGTGGATAGCGCAGTCAGGAATACCAGGATACCCGGCACAATGAAGATGAACGGCCACAGGAATACGCCGAACGGAATCGCCAGCAAGCGCCCCAGCAGCAACAGCAATCCCATGACCAGCAACCCGCCGCCGAAGAATAAAGCGCCGCGATCCAATCCGCTCGCTTGAGTTTTCTCTGATTCGCGTGCAGATACCGGTTCGGTTTTTACCTGTTCCTTGACCGGTTCAACAACCGGGAGCGCGGTTTCCGCTTTTTGCTCTTGTTTTATATCCGCCTGTGTTTCTTTTGCTTTTGCATCGATCACAACTTCTTTTTTCATTTCCGTACCAGCTTTCTTTGTTTTCCTGGCGCCGGCTGGTTCGGCAGCAACCTTCTTTTCAACGGTTTTCCCGGCAGCGACGGCATTTTTCTTTTTCGATTGATTCACCTCAACCGGCTGATCAGCCGGTGATGATTGCTCGTCCATATTCAAATTTGGTTTTTTAGCAGCCATTGTTCAACTCCTGTTGGGCTCTTGAATTTTCATTTACACTGCATATACGAAAATCGCAACCTGAGGTTGCGACATCCATGGCTGATTTTGCGTCTTTTTGAAAATTACGAGGCTTTTTTCAATGAACGATATTGTTGAAATGCATTCCAAATCAACAATGCCGCAGCGCCCTCATCCAGGTTGCCGATAATGGGGAGATTGTCCGGGAGAAGCTCGAAAATTCCCGCAGTCGGGTTCAGGAGATAAGCCAGGCCGACGATTCCGGTTATATAGATAACCGCCGGAGGCCAATTATTACCCGTATTCTGTTTACTGTCATTCATGTCGCGGCTCCTCTTTTTCGATATCCATACACTGATGATCAAGCCCATTATGGCTCATGGAGCAATCGTCGTCAAGGTATTCGAATTCGACGGTGGTATGGGACAAGTTGAATTGATCCGTCAAATCGCGCACCTTGTTTTTAATCCTCCGGATATCCTCTTTTTTTGCATCCAGGCACAAAACCACGTGAGTTGTCAGAACGTGCTGCTCGCCATCCAACGACCAGACGTGAGTATGATGAACATCTTTCACTTTGCCCAGCGCGCGAATTTCCGTTTCGATCGCATTCACGTCGAGGGAATCCGGAACACCCTGCAAGAACAGCTTCAGCGTTGTGCGTAAATTCTTGATGACGTTATACAGGACAAAAGCCGTGACCACCAATGAGAGCAACGGATCGAGGACGTTGATTTGCCGGATCAGCAAGACGATACTGACCACAAACACAGCCGCCCAGCCCAGCAAGTCTTCGATCATATGCCAGGAGATCATGCGGCTGTTCATGTTTTCACCGCGCGAGGTGCGGAAAGCGGCATACCCGTTGACCGCCATCCCGACCAGGGCAAAAACGAACATTCCACGCGCCGAAGAAGGCTGCGGATCGATCAGCCGTTGAACGCCCTCAATGGCGATAAAAACCGAACCGGTCAACAGGATTATTCCGCTCAACAAAGCGCTCAGCAGGGAAAAGCGTTTATACCCATAGGAATAGCGGCTATCACCTGATTTTTCAGATAATTTTTCTAGCTGCCAGGAAATTGCCAGCGAGATACTGTCACCCAGGTCATGCAGCGCATCCGCGAGGATGGCGATGCTGTTGGTGAATAATCCGCCAAACAATTCGGCCAGCGCGAATCCGGCGTTCAAAAAGAAAGCTACCTTGATATTTTCCTGATTTCGATGAAGATGATGCTCGTGGTTGTGACTCATTATTTTCTGATTTTTTCCATTCGATGGAATGTATTTTTGTTATATTTTTCGGAATTATTATAATTATTTTTTGGATTTTTTCCAGCCATCTTTTCCCATGCCGGGGCGTTCCAGTGGTGATGTGTTTTGTGAATTCACCAGGAAGCTTTTCATACCATGAATCGCTGAAAGATAGATTACAATCTACAATCTCCCGGGCAATCGGGGCCAAGCATGCATATGTTACAGCGATCACTTGAATTTGACAGGAAAATATCCAGCAAATTGATCCTGCCGGCAGAGAACAAAGCTCTGCGGGCAAGCGCATCATTTTTTGCACACTCAGGGGATTCCTGGTTCTGGCTTGCAGGTTTATTTCTCATCTGGCTTTTTTCCCGCGGTCAAGCCCATACCCTATCGGCATTGTTCGCGGGCGCCATCGCCCTGCAAGCGGCGTTGGTGCTGGCGATTAAATTCAAGGTGAAGAGAAAGCGCCCCGAAGGTGAATGGGGCGCCGTTTACCGCAACATCGACCCGCATTCATTTCCCTCCGGCCACGCTGTGCGCGCGGTGATGATCGCCCTGCTGGCATGGGGATTAGGTTGGCAGCCCTGGGCATTTCTCTTGCTTGTTTGGGCAATCCTGGTCAGCCTGGCGCGCGTCAGCCTGGGCGTGCATTACCTCTCGGACGTCCTGGCCGGCTGGGCGCTGGGAGCCTTGCTGGCATGGGGCGTGCCGGCAGCCCAACCAATCCTCTACAAATGGTTCCCTTTCATCTTTTTTAATTAGTGATATCGATCTTTTTTCCAGAGCTGACATAAAGACTATCCTACTTGAAGATGGGTTGATTTATAATTTCCACATGGCCAATAATCTTATTCATGAGTTGGTTTCTTCGATCAGCGGCGACGCGCCGGTAAGGAAAATATCCATTGGCGCGCATTGGAGCGCGGTCAGCAGCCGGTATTGCGGGATGGCTTCGACCGTTCTAACCACCCAACCGCATGGAGAAGCTCACGTGCGCGAAGCCGGAACACTGCACACGCAAACTGCCCGCTCGCTGGCGCAGATGCTGTTATCCGATAGCTGGCTGGAAGCCGGCATCGGCCTGGCCGCCTTGAATTCGCTGAATGAAATTCCGAAATTGAAAATCACACCGGTGAACGCATTTAAAGTAGTGGCGGAAAAAGGAGTTGGCAAGCAGGTTGCGGTATTTGGACATTTTCCCTACCTACAGGAAGTAAAAGCCAGCGCCGCGAGGCTTTCAGTTTTTGAACTAAATCCGGGGCCGGATGAACTCGCGCTTGATCAGGTTCCCAAAATCCTGCCGGAAGCGCAGGTAGTGGCGATCACCAGCAACACCATCATCAACCATACCATTAACGACATTCTGCCCTACCTGAATCGAAACGCGTTCACCATTCTGGTCGGCCCCAGCACACCCCTGAATCCGCTGCTGTTCGATTACGGCTTCAGCCTGCTGGCCGGGGTCAGGGTCGTGGACGAGGATGCGCTGTACCTGTCCGTCAGTCAGGGTGCGGTTTTCAGGCAGGTCAAAGGGGCAGAATTGATCACCATCGCCAGGTAAGCAATATTTACCCCAAAAATAGGATTTGGGATTGATTCACAAGATAGCATTTATAAAAATTAGCGGGCGACCCTTCGACCAGACTCAGGGATCGCCCTTTTGATTATTAAAATTGGGAAGTTCTTTCGTTGCAGTTTAATATATTAATGCGAGAGTTCCGCCTGGTTATCCAGTTTGCCCGCCAGGAATAATTCCAAAGCGCGGTCGATGGACGGCTCGCTGGTCAGGCGCAAGTCTTTACCGGACTGTTGGATGCTGTACACCGCGCCCTGCCCCATCCCACCGCACACCACCACGGAACAATCCGCGATGGCTTCCAGCATGGAAGTATGGCGGGATTGCGATTGCGGGTCAAAACCATGCGGTTGGGTCGCATGGTCTTCGTGCGTGTGTTCCGCGTTATGAAAATGCGCGTGCCCCATTTTTTCACGCAACTCCCGCCCGGTTTCGCGGCCATCCTCCACATTGACTACCAGAAAGTAAGCCGCCCGCCCGAAATGAGCGCTGACGGTCTTTTCATCGTCGGTTACAAAAGCGATCTTCATGGTTACTCCAATCATAATTAGTATATGCTAACCACGAATTATATTCCCAAATAATCGAACAGTTCAACTATTGATCTTCTGTTTAAAGACAAATCTGACATAGTTCTTACTTTACAAAGCATCCCCCCTCGATTATGCTTATCTTGGGGATGGTTGGGTCCCGGTGGGTCCCCCGGTCTTCAAAATCGGCGGCGGGCTGCTCTGCAGGCCGCGGTGGGTTCGACTCCCATCCATTCCCGCTATTTATTTTCACTGGAGAATTTTCATGATCACGGATCATAACCTGGCTGAATTGGATGAATTAGCTGCACAACACTTCAATATCGAAGAGATCACCTATGGCGGTCCCAAACAACCCTACATTGTGCGCTATCGCGGCACCCTGAAAAACAGCGACAGCCAGGCAGCCTATGAAAGCATCGAAAAAGCATTGCAGCCGCATGGCATCGTCGCCCTGCTGCGCAAGGAAGACGAAAAGCTGAATTTATATCTCCTGCCCGAACTTGAAAAGAAAAAGGAACCCCGTAGTTATTTAAACCTGGTCTTATTCATCCTGACGCTGTTCAGCGTGCTATTCACGGGCGGCATGTATGGATATGAGGGCGATCTACCCCAGGGCACCTGGCAGACCATCCTGGTTTTGGTCAGGAGCGGTTGGCCCTTCGCGGTCACTTTGCTGGCCATCCTCGGCGCGCATGAGTTCGGCCATTATTTCGCCGGGAGGAAGCACGGGGTTCAGGTAACCTTGCCCTACTTCATTCCCCTGCCACTCAGCCTGTTCGGCACCATGGGTGCGTTCATTAACATGCGCTCGCTGCCCAAAAACCGGCGCGCTTTGTTCGACCTGGCCATCGCCGGACCATTGAGCGGTTTTGTGGTTTCCATAATTGCCCTGATCATCGGTCTGAACTTATCCACTGTCAGCCAACTGCCAGCGTCGGCAGCTTCCGGGAGCGGACTGCAGATGGAAGGGAATTCCCTGCTGTATTTATTGATGAAATATCTGACTTTCGGCAAATTGCTGCCGCAACCGCCGGGGATTACAGGGTTCGCACTGTTGATCTATTGGGCGCGCTATTTCTTCACCGGGCAGCCTTTCCCGTGGGGAGCGCTGGACGTGATGCTCCATCCGGTAGCCTGGGCAGGCTGGGCGGGGCTGTTTGTGACCGGCATCAACCTGCTGCCGGCCGGGCAGCTCGACGGCGGGCACATCTTTTCCACTTTATTCGGCGAAAAAACCGCCCGTACGATCTTTCCGTTCCTGGTTGCCGGGTTGGTGATCCTGGGATTCTTTTCGAACGTATGGTGGATCTGGGCGGCGCTGCTGATGATCTTCGGCCGCCATTACGCCCAACCCTTCGATCAAGTTAGCGAGCTGGACGCCAAACGCAAATGGCTGGGCTACCTGGCGCTGCTGATCTTTGTGCTGACTTTCATCCCGGTGCCCATCACGATCGCTTAACAAGACAAGAGCGTGGAAATTTCCTCGCCATCCAGGGTGAGGTAATTCTCCAGTGCGTCGACCGCCAGGCACGAATGCACCGGCAGTATGCCGAGCAAATCCCCCACCTTCAGGCGGCGAAAGTCCGCCGGATTCAGGCGCAGCACGCCATGTTCCTGCGATAAGGAAATCAGGCGATTTTCCCGCCCGGCAAATTGCCAGCCGTTTTCCGTGAAAAATACCGCATAACCATAGATTGCCTGCCCATCCAGTTGAAGCGCTTCTTTTGAGAGGTGAATTGCCCCGCCGTAAATA
>CALGUJ010000040.1 GCA_937902055.1 uncultured Pelolinea sp. | reverse complement strand
GGATCCTCGCGCTGCACGGTCATCTTGCCGCAATCCGCGCAGTACCACACCGGGATGCGGTGCCCCCACCAAAGTTGGCGGCTGATGCACCAATCCTGGATGTTCTCCATCCAGTTGAAATAGACCTTGGTGAAGTGCTCGGGCACGATGCGGATGCGCCCGTCCTTGACCGACGCAATGGCTTCCCTGGCCAGCGGTTCGATTTTAACGAACCACTGCTCGCTGATCATCGGTTCGATGATCTCGCCGCCGCGCTGCGATCGGGGCACGTTCAACGTGTACGGTTCTTCCTTGATCACCAGGCCATTGTCTTTCATGTCCTGCCAGATCTGCTTGCGGCATACCTCGCGGTCCAATCCTTGATACTTTCCGCCGTTCTCGTTGATGGTCACGTCGCGGTTGAGGATGTTGATGATCTCCAGGTTGTGGCGCTGGGCGATCTCGTAATCGTTCGGATCGTGCGCGGGGGTGATTTTCAGCGCGCCGCTGCCGAACTCGCGGTCCACGTACTCGTCCGCGATGATGGGGATTTCGCGCTCCAACATGGGCACCAGCGCTTTGCGCCCCACGTATTTCTTATAGCGTTCGTCCAGCGGGTGCACCGCCACTGCCGAATCGCCCAGGATGGTTTCGGGGCGGGTGGTGGCCACCGGCAGGTATTCTTCGGGATTATCCGCCAGGCGGTATTTGAAGTAGTAAAGCGTGCCGGGTTCCTGGGAGTGTTCCACTTCCAGGTCCGAAACCGCCGTGCGCAGGTTGGGTGACCAGTTCACCAGGCGCGGGCCGCGGTAGATCAGCCCTTTTTCGTAAAGGGTCACGAAAGCTTCACGCACCGCGCGGCTCAAACCTTCATCCAGCGTGAAACGCTCGCGCGTCCAGTCGCAGGAGGCGCCCAACCGGCGGATCTGTTTTTGGATGATGCCGCCATACTTGCGTTTCCATTCCCAGGTGCGTTCGATGAAAGCTTCGCGGCCGATATCCTCGCGGGTCTTGCCCTCATTTTTTAACGCTTTTTCCACCTGCAATTGGGTGGCAATGCCGGCATGGTCGCTGCCCGGCACCCACAGCGTGGGTTCGCCTTTCATGCGATGGTAGCGGATCATCAAATCTTCGATCGAAACGAACATGGCATGGCCCAGGTGCAGTTCGCCGGTTACGTTGGGCGGGGGAATGGAGATCACGAAGGGCTTTTTGGTCGGGTCAAAATTGGGCTTTTTCGGGTCGTTGGATGGCTGAAAATAGCCCTGGCTTTCCCACCAGGCATAGATTCTTTCCTCCGTTCCATGGAAATCGTACGCTTTCGGTAATGTGCTTTCGGTCATTCATCCTCCGGATTAAAAATAAAAACCTTTCGTTTTGAGGACGAAAGGTTTTGTTCACCTTGCGCGGTACCACCTCGCTTCGCGCCGTTTCCGGCGCGCTCTCAAAAGCGCTAACGGGCATACCCGTGCCGTTCTATTCTCGTGTTGATTTCTTCGGCAGTCTGCCCGGGCGACTGCGGTTTCGCGATTCTGCGGCGGCTCTCAGCCCATGGCCATCCTTCTCTGACAGATCTTTCGAGACCGGCTTCTCCCGGTGAATAATACTGACATTATAAAGAGGTTGCGGGTGAATGTCAATCGGGCGTACTAGCGGTCGCGGGTCAGGGCAGGCCCGTCCGGCGTATCGGTCACCAGCCAGCCCTCCGCCAGGATCTGCGCGCGCAATTCGTCGGCTTTCCGCCAGTCTTGCAGGTTGCGGGCTTCCTCGCGCCTGCGTATCAGCGCGGTGACTTTCTCGCTGGGTTTGCTTTCCGGCGCAGCACCAATGGCTTTGGCTTTGTCTCTGACCTCTTGTAGGATTTTTATCGGGATATCCGTAATTTCTCTCGGATGATGAAAATTTCCCAAGACTTTGATTGGAAAACTCTCCCCGCTGGGAAAGGAATTTTCCATCCCGTCTTTGAAAACGGTCACCGCGCCTCTACCGAACACTTCGCAATGCGGGTCGGTATTGAACTCGATCAACAGCGAGGTTTGCTCGTCGATGCCGACCAGCGTGCTGCCGGTTGGCAGGCTAACCAGCATGCGCTCGAAGCGCTGCCTGCCCATGAAGCACCGGCTGGTGTCCAAACCGGCGCCGCCATCCTGATTATTCCAGTGCGGGATAAAGGTGATATGCAAGCCGAAGGCCGCCAATAGGTCGAGGCCTCTGGTCCAGAACGGATCTTCGCCGACCTTGTAGATCTCGTAAACAGGCAGGGTGTGCCTGCTGACGGCCAAAACAGCGGCGCTGGCCAGGCACAAGGCGCTGCCGTTCAGGTGCAATGCGCGTAGACAACTATAAGCCAGGCTGTCTTTTAACTGGCGAATGGCATACGTGGGGCTGCCCGGCCCCATAAAAATCCAGTTGGAATGCAGCATCGGCTCCAGCAAGCTCGGGTCGTCCGTGCTGTAGGGCGGCGCTTTGTGACGTGCTGGAATGATTTCCACGTGGGGTTGGTAATTCTGCAGGCGCTTTTTCAGATAGTCGCCCACTTCCGCGGCAACTTTTTCTGAATTCGGTTGAAAGCCCGCCGGTGTCTCCAAGATACTGATCACTGGCAGCGCGCCGACTAGGCGGTTCAAGCGTTCGTATGCTTTTCCGCTGGCGGGCAGGGTTTCGCCGGAACCGAACAACAGGATGGGGCCGATTAGATTATCAGTCATATTCAATGGTTAATTATAGACGCAAGCTGCAGGCTGAAATCGTTGGTAAGATTAACACCATGCAGAAAACCATCCGATTATTAAGCCTGGGGCTGGTTTTGGCGCTGCTTTCGCTGCCGGCCTGTTCAGCGGTCGGGCAGCCAACCCCGGCGCTAAGCCCCGAACAATCACCGGTATCCACCCCAACGATTGCGGTCACCCTTACGCCGCCGGCTTTTATCACGCCCACTGCCGATTTACCGCAGGGGATTCATGTAACATTTTGGCATCCCTGGACAGGCGCTTTGGCTGATTGGTTGGAGTCTGCATCGGCGAAGTTCAACCAATCCAACCAGTGGGGTATCACAGTCGATCTGCAAATCCACGCGGATGACCTGGTGCTCAATGAGGATATCGCCAGCGGTGCTGCTGAAGGTGTTTTGCCGGATATCGTGGCGGCTCCCGGCGCTTACCTGCGTGCCTGGTACGAAGATGGATTGTCGTTGCGCGATCTTGCTCCATACGTTGATTCTTCAGCGGTGGGTTGGTCTGCGAGTCAGGTGAATGCTTTTTTGCCTGTGTTTTGGAAAGCTGATGTGGCTGGTTCGGTTCGTTTGGGATTGCCGGCGTATCGCATCGGGAACTACCTATTCTATAATCGCAGTTGGGCGCGTGACCTGGGTTTTGAGGAGCGGCCGCAATCCAGCCAGGAATTCCGCGATCAAGCCTGCGCTGCTGCCAAAGCAAACCTGGCAGACGAAATCACGCTAAATAACGGCACCGGCGGATGGGTGTATTCAACCGATTCCCTTGCGATGTTTTCCTGGCTGAAAGCCTTTGTCGGCGATAATCTGGCAGCCAATGATATGGTCAATTTTCAGGCTGAAGGTGCGCAAATCGCTATGGAATACCTTTATGATCTATACAATCAGGATTGCGCCTGGACCGGAAAGCAGCCCACGCCATACCAGTATTTTTCCGACCGCTATGCCCTGTTCTATAGCGGTACAAGCCGTGACATCTTTCTGCAGGAGCGGGAAAACCAGGCTGGCGGCTCGCAGGATGATTGGGAATTGATCGCGTATCCATCAGATCAATTTCGTCCAGTGATTTGGGTGGACGGTTATTCTTACGCGCTGCTGGGCGCTGATGAAGATAAAACCCTGGCAGGTTGGTTGTTCCTGCGTTATTTATTGGAAACTGAAAATCAGGCCGCGCTGGTGCAAGCTACCGGTGCGTTGCCGCTTTCCAATTCTGTGATCAGCGCACTGTCCGATTTCCGTTTGGACCATCCCGCCTGGGGGCAAGCCCTGGAAAATCTGGCTATGGCGCAACCGCTGCCGGCAAATTCATCCTGGCTGGCTGCCCAGGCGGTTTCATCGGATCTGGCCTGGCAATTGAAGTTCCTGGCTTCCAAAGAGACTATTCCAGGCTTGCTTTCCGAAGCGCAAACCATCCTGCAGGAGCGTTGATCTGGATGCCGGTAAACAAAAAGAATGAAAAAGTGATTGTCTATACCGATGGCAGTTGCGATCCGAATCCGGGTCCGGGCGGTTGGGCGGCCATCATCCTTGAGGATGGACATGAAACCATTCTGAAAGGCGCTGAAGGAGATTCGACCAATAACCGCATGGAATTGACTGCTGCGCTGGAAGCGTTAAAGAAAATTGATGCGCTTAAGCCGGTGATGGTCTACACCGATTCGCAATACCTGAAGAACGGCGTGGAGAGTTGGCTGAAGGATTGGCAGGCCAGGAATTGGAAGCGAAAGGGCGGGCCATTGATGAACGTGGATCTATGGAAAGAGATGGCCGTTCAAATAGGGAAGAGAAAGATAACCTGGAAGTGGATCAGGGGGCACGTGGGAAATCCCTATAACGAACGTGCTGATCGCATTGCCAGGCAAATGATGAAAGCCGGTAAATAGGAATTTATCCTCAAATAGAAATAACGAGAAAAAACTACATCGTACGGTATTTTAAGTTTTTCGTTTACATATGACTATGGCTATCCATGATTTCAAGGACCAACTGCGGGTTGATTTTTCGGATGGGTAGAAAAGGTTTGGGATTGGAATCGTGTGTACCGATGCTTTTTTCGAACCAGGTAACGTCATGCCAGCACCCCAACTTGTAACCGGTTTGAATGAAAGTACCCACTTTCCTGAACCCAAAGGATTCGTGTAATTTTTCACTGTTGGGGTTGGGTGTTCGGACGATGCCGTACACATTCAGAACATGCTGCAGACTTAAAATTTCCAGCAGGCAGCCATACAACGCTCTGCCGATACCGCGCCGCATATAGCCCTGATACACGTAAACCGAAAGTTCCGCATTCCACTGATATGCTGCTCGCTCCATGTGTTTATGAGCATATGCGTAGCCAACAATATTTTTATCGAGAAGATAAACCAAATAAGGGTAATCACAAACAATATTCTGGACGCGCTTTTTGAAATCCTCGTTGGACGGGACTTCATATTCAAAAGAGATCGCTGTTTCCAGGACGTATGGGCGATAGATTTCCAGGATGGATGGGATATCCTTGTCTTGGACTAATCTGATTTGTGTGGCTGACATCGATAAACCTCATGGGTGGTTGTTGGAGAAAATTAAAACCTAACGGAACAATTCAATCGTAATCATATTATAAAAAAGACAGGCGGAAAACCTGTCTTTATATTGAGGCGACGACGGGATTTGAACCCGTGATCAGGGTTTTGCAGACCCTTGCCT
>CALGUJ010000039.1 GCA_937902055.1 uncultured Pelolinea sp. | reverse complement strand
GGAAATGCACGGCGGCGAAGTGTTCGTGCCCAAGATCCCCAGCATGAAGGTGGTTGACCTGGCTAAAGTGGTCGCCCCACAAGCCAAGATCAACGTGATCGGCATCCGCCCCGGCGAAAAGCTGCACGAAGTGCTCATTTCCGAGGACGAGGCCCGCACGGTGGTGGAATTGGATGACATGTACGTGGTGCAGCCGGCCGAAGCCATGTGGTTCGGGCGGGATTGGGAAAATAAAGGCAAATCCATTGCGGATGAGTTCCGCTACGCCAGCAATACCAACACCGAATGGCTGTCGGTCGAACAGATCGCCGAGATCGTGAGCCAGGTGGAGGAGAGCCTGCAGAAGAGCTGAGTTTTTATGCGCATCCTGGTCACCGGGGCTTCCGGTCTTCTCGGATTGAATTTCTGCCTTAAATACGCTCATGAACATGCGTTGAGCGGCGTGGTCAATCGCCGCAGCCTCCAGGATGCGCCTTTTCCATCCTTGGCGCTTGACCTTACCGATGGCGATGCGCTCAAGAGATTACTGGATGAGAAACAACCGGAATACCTGATCCACTGCGCCGCCATGGCGGACGTGGATCGCTGCGAGCGCGACCCCGAGGAAGCCTGGCGCATCAACGCGCAGGCGCCGGCGCAGTTGGCGAATTTGTGCGCCGAAAGGAACATCGGCTTCCTGCACGTGTCCACCGACGCGATCTTCGACGGCGAACGCGGCAGTTATACCGAGGAAGACCAGCCCCATCCGCTTTCCGTTTACGCGCGCACCAAGCTGGAGGGCGAACAGGGCGTGCTGGCTGCCAACAGCCATGCGCTGGTCATCCGCGTGAATTTTTACGGGTTCAGCCTGAGCGGCAGCCGCAGCCTGGCTGAATTCTTTTTATATAACCTGCTGGAAGGCAGGCAGATCAAAGGCTTTACGGATGTGCATTTTTGCCCGCTATACGTGGGCGACCTGGCACAGGTTATGTTAACCATGCTGGAAAAGAGATTAAGCGGGCTGTATCACGTGGTCAGCCCGGAGTGCCTGAGCAAGTACGACTTCGGCCGGCGCATTGCCGACCGCTTCGAACTGGACGGCAGTCTGATCGCGCCGGTCTCCGTGTACGACGGCGGGCTGCTGGCCAAACGCTCGCCCAACCTGACCTTGCGCGTGGATAAGTTGCTGGCTGCCGGCGTAGCGCTACCCGGCCAGGCGGCTGGTCTGGAACATTTCCACACCCATTTTCAGCATGGTTACCCCGAATTGATCAGATCTTACGCAGGATAATTCAAGATTTCAGGAGGAAAGCATGGAATTCAAAATTGGAGAACACTGGATCGGCGAAAAATATCCCACTTATTTCATCGCGGACATTGCCGCCAACCACGACGGTGACCTGGAACGCGCCAGGCTGTTGATCAAACTGGCGAAGGATGCCGGCGCGGACGCGGCCAAATTCCAGAATTTCTCGGCGCCCAAAATTGTCTCCGACTTCGGTTTCAAATCCCTGGGCGGGCAGCAATCGCACCAGTCCAAATGGAAGAAATCGGTCTTCGAGGTTTATACGGATGCTTCGGTTTCATCCGACTGGACGCCCATCCTGAAAGAAGAATGCGACAAGGTCGGCATCGATTATTTCTCCTCGCCATACGATTTCGAAGCCACCGATATGCTGGATGCCTTTGTGCCGGCTTACAAGATCGGCTCCGGCGAGATCGACTGGATCGAGGCCCTGGAGAGAATGGCCTCCAAGGGCAAACCGCTGCTGTTGGCTACCGGCGCGGCCACCATCGGGGAGGTGCAGAAAGCCGTGCATGCCATCCAGGCGATCAATAAGCAACTGGTGTTGATGCAGTGCAACACCAACTACACCGCCGACCCGGACAATTTCAACCACATTCACCTGAATGTTTTAAAGACTTACGCCGTCATGTTCCCGGATGTGGTGCTGGGACTCTCGGACCACACACACGGCCACGCCACCGTGCTGGGCGCGGTGGCTATGGGAGCCAGGGTGATCGAGAAACATTTCACCGACGATAATTCGCGCGAAGGCCCGGATCACAAATTCGCCATGAACCCGCGCACCTGGGCGGAAATGGTGGAGAACACCCGCCAACTCGAAAAAGCCCTGGGCTCGGCCGACAAGCGCGTGGCAGGTAACGAGGTGGACACCGTGGTGATCCAGCGCCGCTGCCTGCGGGCCGCCCGCGACCTGAAAGCGGGCGAGGTGTTGACCCGCGAGATGATCGATGTGCTGCGGCCGGCCACCCCGGGCGCCATCCTGCCGGACCAGATTCAAAAAGTGGTTGGCATGAAATTGCTGATGGACGCGCCCTACGGCAAAGAGCTGCGCTGGGGCATGTTGTCGGATTAGACCGGGAGAGTAAACTGCGCATTCTGTATTGTTCCCAAAATTACAGCCCGCATGACCATCGTTTCCTGACCGCGCTGAGCCAGACGGAACACGAGGTGCATTGGCTGCGCCTGGAACAGGACGTGCGCCGGCAGGAAGCGCGGCCGGTGCCGGCAGGCATCCGCCCGGTGATCTGGCGCACGGACGCCACGCGCACTGCCTGGACGGATTACCCGGAATTGAAGAATCGTTTCCGTGAGGTCGTGCGCGAGATCCGGCCCGACCTGGTGCACGCCGGGCCGCTGCAGCGCGTGGCGCTGCTGCCGGCCATGACCGGCTTTCACCCGTTGTTGAGCATGTCGTGGGGATTCGACATCATGGAGGACGCCTACCGCGATCTCCTCTGGAATACTAGATCGGAAGAGCACACGTCTGAACTCCAGTCACGAGTGGATATATCG
>CALGUJ010000038.1 GCA_937902055.1 uncultured Pelolinea sp. | reverse complement strand
GTTTGTGACTTTCGTAAGGCGCCGGCGGCGCCCAGGTGCTTTTCACTTCAACCGGGATGATGGTCCCGTTCTTGCGGATCAGGTAGTCGGGTTTGCCGGTCAATCCCAGTTCGGCGTTGTAAAGCGGTTTGGCGGGTTTTCCCCAGCGGCCGGTATCCGAGTAAATGATCTTCCCATCCGGCAGGCCGGTTTGCTCCTTGAGCCATCCGGAAACCCAAAAGAAAAGAATGGCCAGCCCGATCAGGACCAGGGGCAGCAGGGTGAAGAACCAATGCGGCAGCGCCATTAACCGCCTCCGGCCTGCAGCCCGAAGTAGACGGCCAGGATCACCAGGCCGGCGGTCAGGATGAACCAGGCAGCCGCGCGCAGGGATCTGGCGGAACTGGTTTGCAGCCAATGTTCGCCATGGAACTCGCTGCCGTCCGCCAGTTCATCCTGGTTGAGCGGTTTGATTTTTTTTCGCTGGTACCACCAGGCTCGCTGGCAGTAGATGAATGACCCGATCTCCGCTGCTCGTATGGTGCGCTTACCCCTTGGCATGGCCGTTGAAGCGGGTTTCAAAATCCTGCAGTGATTGCTGCAAACGCTGCTCGCGCAAGCTGAGCGTCAGGTCGGCGCGCGTGCGTTCGATGATCCCGCGCACCAGGTCCGTCTGGCGGCGCAGTCCGTCGGTGATCGCATCCGGATAATCGAGCGTCACCAGGATAGCGTAAATATCGTCCATGAATGTCAGCAGTCGTTCGGCTTCATCGGAATAACCCTGGCGCAGGATATCCAGGCAGCGCCGGCGCAGCTCGCCGATGATCTCGGCCAGCCCGCGAATATAGGTGGCGTATTCCACGCCCAATTCTTCCGGCATGGGCAGCGACTGGTTGCTGATCACGTCGATGGTCAGGCGCGCTTCCACGTATTCTTTCAGAGCATCCTGGGTGTACCCGGAAAAATAGATTTCCGGGTACGGTTTCACGGATTGTTTCAGGTCTTCCACGATTGTCTGCCCGGCGCGCATATTTTCTTCGGCGATATCTTTTTCGCCGCGGTGAATGGCGCGGATGGCGTTGGCGGAGCAGCGCGTCAACGCGCGCGTTTGGTTGAGCGCATTTTCCCTGACCTGGTGGCGTGCTTCAAAATTCTGATGCGTCTTCTCAGATAAAACGTCAAAAAATGTCATTGTGATTTACGATTCCGCTAAATTAAAAGGGAATGTCCTCGTCATTCATTTCGGGGCCTTCGTCCATGCTTTCCGCGCCGCCGCCGCCGCTGCTGCGAGTGGAGGACAGGAAGCGCAGGTTGCGGGCAAAAACCTCGTAGGATGCGCCGGTCGTCCCGTCGTTGCGGGTGAAGGTGCGCGGGTTGCCGGTTTCGCGGTCGGGGCGCAATTCGCCTTCGATCAACACCATGCTGCCTTTCTGCAGATAATTGTTGGCGTTCTCAGCCTGCTTGCCCCAAACGGATACGCGGAACCAGGTGGTTTCTTTGACTTTTTGCCCGTTGGTATCGGTGTAAACGCGATTGCTGGCCACGTTCAGCGAGGTGACCGCATTACCGTTCGGCGTGTAACGCATCTCAGGATCCCGACCCAAATTTCCGACGATGATGATTGTGTGAAAGCTCATATGAAGTCCCTTTCCTTGGTTATTAATACCTGTGTCTGTTAATTATAAGAGTATTTCAACAAAACCCGGCAAAAATTCCCCCTCGGGTTAAGATGTTATAATTTTTGACCAGGTGATAAAAATGACTAAAAAACCCCTGCAAGCGATAGGCTTGTTTTGCATCGCGCTGGTCAGCATGTTGATCCTGCTGCCGGCTACTGCCGCCTCGCCGCTTCCCCAGATCAACCTTTCCACCCCCACCCCGGGGGCGGACGGGCGCATTATCTACATCGTCAAGGAAAACGATACCTGCACCAGCATCTCGCTGCTGATGGGAATCAGCGAACAGGATTTGCGGCAATTGAATAACCTGCAATCCACCACCGACCGCGACGATTGCAGTTTCCTGTGGGTGGGTCAGGAATTGATCATCCGCGAGAAACCGCAGGAAACCCCCACTCCCACGCCGATGATCACCGCCGAACCCACCGCCACACCCTTCAAAGGCAACGGCACGATCTGCGTGTACCTGTTCAACGACGAGAACGGAAACGCCCTGGATGAAGATGCCGAGCTGCCTCTGGCCGGCGGCGCTGTCAGCCTGACCAACCGGCTGAACACGATCAATGAGACCGGCACCACGGCCGACACCGGCGAATCCCTGTGTTTTGCCGATATCCCCGAAGGCGATTACAACATCAGCGTGGCCATCCCGGAAGGCTACAACCCGACCACCGTGATGAATTTTGCCTTGACCCTCAGCGCCGGGCAGGTATCCACGGTGAATTTCGGCGCCCAGCCGGGTTCGGGCATGCAGCCGGTATTCGGGGAAAACTCCTCATCGCCGTTGATGCTGATCGTCGGGATCGTGTTCGTGGCGCTGGGCGTAGGCTTGTGGTTCTACGTCAGGCGCATGTCCTGAAATTGAAATCCAAAACGCTGCCTTCGCCGGGCAGCGTTTTTTTTAGATTTGTTGCCTGCCCTCGAATGTTGTTCAAACCGCAAACGCAACGGGCATGGCAGATCATTGGGAAGATCGGGGGGTTCAACATGGGGGCCCGCGCGGGAGCGCTTGAGGGAAATTCGACGACGTATAATTAATTTAATTTAAGAGGAGATTATTATGACTGGTTATGTCGGCGAGATTGAAAAACTGACCGAAGACAATCAATTTTTCCGCGAGGTTCTCTATACGGGAAAGCATGCCCAATTGGTGGTCATGTGCTTGAAAGGCGGAGAGGAAATCGGAGCCGAGGTTCACCCGGATGTCGACCAATTCTTCCGCATCGAGGTTGGTGAAGCCAAATTCATCTTCAATGAAAAGGAGGAGCACATTGTCAAAGCCGGCGACGCGGTGATCGTTCCTGCCGGTACATTCCATAATGTGATCAATGCCTCCCGCACCGAACCGCTCAAGCTGTACACGGTTTATTCGCCGCCCAATCACCCGGACGGCACCATTCATAAAACCAAAGCTGAGGCTGAAGAAGCTGAGAAACACGGGCATCATTAGATTTTTATCAAAGGACTTTGCTGCGTAGAAATTACGCATAACTGATTCCTCTTTTGGTGGTGAGGAAAAGTTTTGGCTGAAACCGTCCTTTTTAAAAGGTGCATTTCCGGGAGAAAAAAATGAAAGTTGGCATCATCGTCTATTCGCACAGCGGGCATACCCTGGCCGCCGCGCAGCACCTCAAAGAGCGCCTGTCCGCCGCCGGCCATCAACCCGCGCTGGAACGCCTCGAACTGGCCGGTCCCGCGCCCGCCGGCCGCGAAGAGGTGCCCCTGAAAAACTGCCCGGATATCTCCGCCTACAATGCAGTGGTCTTCTGTTCCCCTGTGCACGGCGGGCGCCCGGCGCTGCCCCTCACCCATTACCTCGCGCAGCTTCCCCCGCAGAAAGGCAAGCCGGCTGTTTTGCTGGTGACGCACTTCTTCCGCCCGGACTGGGGCGCCGAGCTGACCATCGCAGCCCTGCGCGCCGCCTGCGAAACCAGGGGCGCGCGCGTGATCGGCGCGGCTTCAGTGCGCTGGCCGGGCTTGGGCCGCTCCCGCCGTCTGGAAAGCGCAGCCGATGAAATGTTGCGCGCATTGGGGTAAGCCGCCGGGAGGGGATGTTTCAAAAACCGGGAGACTGGCAAGAGATACCAGTAAAAAAGAAAAGAGACCTCTTTTCACAGAGGTCTCTTTGTACTGATCGGCTTACTGCAGATTTACAGGATGGAACGTAAGCCCGGCAATTTCCGTAAAACAGATGCCAGGGCGAAGCAAGTGATTACGCTGGCGGCGGAGGCCAATGCGAATTTCACCAGGCTGGGGATGGCCGCGAAACTCAGAGCGTAAGTGATCATCACCAGCACGATCGGGTGGATCAGGTACACGGCGTAGTTGTTCGGCCCCGCAAAGGCAGCCAGGCGACTTGCGGGTTGCACGCTGCCGCGCGCCCCGAGGGTCAGCGCCATGCTGAAGGCAATGCAAGCCATGCCAAGCCACAAGCAAAAGACCACGCAGCGCCAGTTCAATCCGCTCATGAACAGGTCCAGTTGACCGTCCGCCGCGCCGCCCAGTATGAAGAAGACCGGCAGAAAAACCAGCAGCACAGCCGAGAAGATCACCCACCCGCGCAGCGATTGGGCGGGGAATTGCTCCAGCCAGCCATTGCGGAAAGCCAGCACACCGCCCGCGAACAGGATCAGGTAGGTCGGAAAGAATTGCAGTTGCAGCGAGAAGATGCCGAACACATCGTACATTTCGCTCAACGGCAGGAACTGGCAGATGATGAAAGTGAAGGCAGCCATGCACAATCCAATGACCAGCAGCGTGCGTGCATTCGGGGAGGGCAGGCGGTTCAAGCGTTCTCCCACAGTCGCATTGCGGGTCGCAAAGCGCCAGAGGGTGTAGATCAGGCTGAAGCCCAGCACGGCGAACAGGAACCAGGTGGGGCCTTCATCCATGTCAACGATGAAATATTGAGTGAAATATTGCCAGAAGGATAAACGCAGCCCTCCGTTGGCGGTCGCATCAATATAATTGGGGATCTTGGAGAATATCACGGTATAGGCAAGCATGGGAAGCGCCAGGCGCAGCATGCGTTCCTTCCAAAACAACAGGACTCCCTTGCGCTCGTAGGAACCGGGAGTGAAGTAGCCGGAGAAAAAGAAGAACAGTCCCATGAAGAAAGCCTGGCAGGAGATGACAAAGAAACTCAGCAGGATGGCGCCAATCTCGTCCTGCACGGGGTCTTCATAGGTCCAATCACCGATCGATCCGTAGGTCACGGCGGCGTGCACCATGATCACCAGGATGGTCAGCACCAGCCGCACGATATCGATGTAAGCCAGGCGGGCTTTCGCCTTCTCCCTGGGAAGAGCGGCGGATTCCGCCTGCTCCTTGACGACGTATTGTTGAACTTTTGTGTTTTCCATTTTATTATTCCTTTCGTTACTAAATGTGAAATTTTTGATTTGGTCAATCAAGCGGGAGGTTTCGGTTCCTTTGATGAAGACGGCTGATATCCCGCTTGCTTGAAACGCCTGCCAACTGCCCGCCCATCCCGCGGCGGACAGGGTAAGAATGGTGGAACGCGGCGAGGCGGTTTTCAGGAGCGGAGTGATCTCAAAACCATCCGGGTGAAGAACGCTGCGCCGGTCCAGGTCAAGATCGACCAGGATGACGTCCGGCCGCAGCAGCTTTGCGGTTTCAACTGCGCTCGGATCGCCGGCGGTATTGCCCACTACCGTGATGTTTCCTTCCAATTCCAACCTGTCCGCCAGGTCAGCCCGCACGGCCGGGTAATCGCTCACGATCATGACGCTGACCTTCCTCTCCATTCCGTTCACCTTATCCATCGCTCGCTGTCAAGGTGCTCTACTGCGCAGCCGGTAGCGGCGCGCGGTTTTCGCGCTGCGCCAACGGACGAAGCAGCAGGCTTGCCTCCCTGGCCAGGGCATGCGGGACGAGCACGTTCAGGTAAAGATCGCTGTTGGAGTGGGCTAACCGGGTGGGGATGCCGGCGTTTTCGAGTGTCAGGCGGATCGAGATCGCCTGCAGGGTGCCGTTGGTCGAATAGACCTTGTGGTAATTATTGTTCGACATTTCTTTCATTCCTTTCTCTTGATACCGATTTTTCATTTCGCTGACAGGATACCTTCTCAGCGACAATTTGTTATCGGACGAAGGAGTGAATTTGGTTTTTACAAAGGGAGGAAATCCAGGTTGGACCAGCGGCTCAGGTGCTGCGTCGCAGGTCTTAAGACTTGAGGGCTTGCTGGGAATTATTCAGTGGGTCGGGTTTATTCCACCAACCGGTTTCGGATGGCATAGATGGCCAGTTGGGTGCGGTCTTCCAGGCCCAATTTGCTCAACAGGGAGGATATGTGCGTCTTGACCGTCTTCTCGCTGATCACCAACTCGGCGGCGATTTCACGGTTGCTCATGCCCCGCGATACCAGGCGTACTACGTCCAGCTCGCGATCGGTCAGGTTTTCGGCCGCCGGGGGATTTGGCTGCCGGCGGGTCACCTGGTCCATCAACCGGCGGGCGACGCTGGGATGCAGCCTGGCTTCGCCATTGTAAGCCGCACGGATCGCTTCCAGCAGGTCTTCCGGAGAAACGTCCTTCAACAGGAAGCTGGTGGCGCCGGCCTGGATGGCGGGGATGATCTGCTCATCCTCCTGGAAGCTGGTTAGCACGATCACTTTCGCGCCGCAATTCAGGGCGCGGATCTGCTCGGTGGCCTGGATGCCGTTCATATCCGGCATCACCAAATCCATCAGAATAACGTCCGGGTGTAGGCGATTGACCAGATCGACCGCATCCTTTCCATTGCCTGCTTCGCCGGCGACCTGGATGTCATCGATCAATTCGAGCAGCGAGCGCAGCCCCTCCCGCACGATGGTATGGTCATCCACGATCAGCACGGATATTTTTTTGGCAGTCCCGTCAGACATGTGCATCTCCCTCTTCCACTTTCAGGTCTTTCACCCACACCTGCGTTCCGGCATGCGCTGAAGAAATGATCTCCAGCCTGCCCCCTAACGCGCGCACCCTTTCCTGCATGCCCAACAGCCCCAGGTGGGTGGCGCCGGAAGCCGCTTCCTTGGGATCGAATCCCGCCCCGTGGTCTTCGATGCACAAAGAGATTGGATTGCGCTCCAGGTTCAGGGTGACGCAGGCCTTGTTCACTCCGGCGTGCTTGACCACGTTGTTGAGCGATTCCTGCACCACGCGGAACAGGCCTTCCTCGACTCGCGCGGGCAGGCGCCGCTCGCCGGTGATGGAAAGCGCGACCTCCAGCCCGTCCTGTTTCTTCCTTTCGACCGCGTACTTGCGCAGGTATTCGCACAGCCCTGCCTGGCCGACCGAATCCGGCCGCAGATGCTGGATGAGGGCGCGCATTTCCGCCAGGGCGTTCTCGGTCAGCGCCTGCAGGTGTTCCAGTTTCGCCGCCGCCTTGCCGGGATCGCGCTCGAGCAGAATGCGCGCCGCCTGGGCGGTCAGGTTGATGCTGAAGACCGTTTGCGAAACGGAATCGTGCAGGTCGCGCGCCAACCGGTTGCGCTCCTCGGTGGCCGCCAACTGCTCCACCTGCCGGGCGTAATCCTGCAGCTTTTGGTTGGCCTCGCGGAGTTGTTCATTCAGCGCCTGGCTTTCCCTTTGCGCTTCTTCCGCCCGCAGGGTGACCGAACTGAGCACGGCAACCAGGATACAGGCCGCCACGTAAGCCAGGCTGTAGCCGATCCCCTCCCAGCTAGAATCGTTGATGCGATAGTAGAGGATCATGCTGGCCGCCGACATGCTTGCGAAAAAACCCACCCAAACTTTGCCGACCTTGAGCGTCAAGCGCCACATCGCCTGGATGCACAGCGGCAGAAGCAGCATCACGAAATAATCTTGCGGTCCATCATAACTGGGAATTGCCAGGATCAGAATCAGGGTGATCACGGTTTGGAGGATGAAGTATGGAAACAGGAGCATGTTCAACCGGCGCGGGATCTGGTGGGCGATCACGAACAGCAGCGCGTAAACGCCCAGCAGGATCATCACCGTCCAGCGGTTGGCGGTGGGCAGGTAATAAGGCAACATCCGGCCGGCAACCGCGCCGATCATCAGGATGCCGATGCTGTCGATCACCGTCCATTTTTTATTTGCCAGTTGTGGCGTGGCGTCCGCTTTCTTCACCT
>CALGUJ010000037.1 GCA_937902055.1 uncultured Pelolinea sp. | reverse complement strand
GTGGTATCGTATGCCAGCGACAGTTCCACGTTGGTGCGGTGCAGGTCTTACAGCAAGCTGGTATTATCAATGGCGATAGCTGCCTGCCCGGCCAGCGTCTCCAAGAAATTGAACCAATCCTGATCGGGGCTCAACAGGGAACGGTTGAAGATATCCAATACGCCTTTGATCTGGCCCTTCGCCACCAGAGGGACGCTGTAATAACTGGAGAAACCCTCTTCCTGCATCAGGCTGGTGTAAGCCAAATCACCATCCAGCTCTCCGAGGTTCAATGCCTGCACCAGATGGCGTTCCATGGCCGCCTGCCCGGAGATACCTTCACCCATGCGCAGGTGATAATGCTCGATGGTGCGGGTGCGGAAACCGCGGCTGGCGGTGTATTCGAGCATCTGTGAACGGGGATTGAGCAGTAAAACCGCCGCAGCATCCACCTCCAGTTTCTCGACCACCTGATCCAACAGGATGTTCAGGGTTACGCGTAAATCGAGGCTGGAATTGATCACCAGGTCGATATCGTGCAGGGCCGCCAGGCGTTCGATCTGGCTGTGGGTTTGCTCCAGCAAACGGGCATTGTCGAGCGCGATGGCCGCCTGGGCGGCGATGGATTCCAGTATGCGCTGGTGGTTTTCAGTGATCTCACCGGCGGCAAACGACTCCACTGAAATCAGGCCAATGACATATCCGCGCGTGATCAGGGGAACACTTAGCCAGGATTGACTCTTTTGATCCTCATGAGCAGGACCAGGGAGGGTGGTTTTTACAGCTTTGGAATCCTTGATCAACACCGCTTTCTGCTCGCGGATGATCCGGCTGTAAAGGTGGTCGGAATCCAATTCCAACTTTCTGCCTGCCCAATCCGGCAGGGGGTGATCATTTTCCATCGCGTACGCGATCTCAACGGTTTCAGATACGGGATCAAAACGGGCGATCGAGAAGACATCCAGGGGAAGCAATTCTTTCACTTCATGATACAGCTTTTGGTAAAGCGTATTGGTATCCAGTACACTGCTGGTAGTCAGAGCAGTTTCGTACAAAGTCGTGATTTCCTTGATATGGCGCTGTTCATTTTCGAACAACTGGATCTTTTCAATCGCCAGGGCCAATTGATTAGCCAGGGTGGTTAATAATTTTTGGTCCGCTTCGGTGAAAAAACCCGGTTTGGAGCTTTCCGAGTTGATCACACCGAAGACTTTGCCATTAACAAAAATGGGTACGGATAACTCGGATGCTGTTTTAGGATTGGATTCCAGGTAATCTTTTTCTTTGCGTACGTCGGGGATCAACTGCGGTTTTTTTGAGCGGACAGTCCGGCCGGTAATACCCAACTTGATCGATTCTTCCCTGGCCAGCCATTCCGCTCCCAACCCGATGTAGGAAGCATGCGGCCGCAGGGTGTTTTTCGCTTCATCGTAAAGCATGATACCGAAGTTATCCGAATAGAGCGTTTGCTGCAGGATTTCAGTCGAACGGCTGATCAATTCATTGATGCTGGACGCGTTGGTTCCGGCGGAGGCGATGCCATGCAGGGCGGTCACCTCCAGCAATTGGCGGCGCAAGGCTTCTTCGGATTTTTTCCTACCGGAAATATCGCGCACGAATGCCCACATGCCAACCGGTTTATCTTGGGCATCACGAGTGACGAATCCGCTGATCTCAACCGGGACTGGCGCGCCATCCTTGCGGATGTATTCCTTTTCTAGCAAATCCGAATAGCCACGCGCAAGCACCTGCGCGTGAATTCTTTTTGTTTCTTCGTGCCATTTTAGCGGCGTGATATCCCAGATAGTCAAACGCTTCAACTCATCTGCACTATAGAGCAGCATATTCAAGAGCGATGAATTGAAATCCATGATTTTTCCAGATAGATCAAGGGCGATGATCCCGTCGATTGCGCCATCGTCGATTTGCCGGTAACGCTGTTCGGATTCGGACAGCGACTGGGCGGTTTCCTTGATCTCCAAAGCGCGCTGGATGGTGACGATCAATTGGTCAACGTCATAGGGTTTTTGAAGGTAACTGTAAGCGCCCAGATTGATCGCCTGAATGGCGGATTCGGTGGAAGCAAAGCCGGTCAGGATGATGCACTCGGTATTCGGCGAAATATCTTTGACCTTCTTGAGAACTTCCAGGCCGGGCATATCCACAAGGCGCAAATCGATCAACGCAACCGGGATCGACCTGGATTCCACTGTATTGATGGCATCGCGGCCGTTGTTAGCCCCCAGGGCTTCATATCCCTTGAGATGCAAGATATCCGTGAGCGTCTTGCGCAAATTGACATCGTCATCAACGATCAGAATGGGTTGTGAAAGGGTCATATTTTTTTTATTCTCCCGGCGCGATGGATTTGCGGGCTTGAGTCAGAAATTGTTCCTGGACGATGGATTCTACGGCATGGGCGATCTCGTGATTGCGCGGGAGGATAATCAGGTTCAGTATATCAGCATATTCGGCATGCAAGCCGGCTGACCTTTTGAAGTCGCAGATGATCACAATGGTATTCTCGGGCAAGCGCTCAAACAGAGATTCAATATCATTCGAGAAATGATCGGAATAATCCTGGGCATCGATAAACACCAGCGGAATATCGAGCCGGTTGGAATGCAGGAAATCATTTATCGAATGAAACTGGAAGTAAGCGAATTTTCTATTTTCCAGAATAGCCTGGATTTGCGCGCAAATTTGGAGGTCCTCACTGATAACGGCTGCCTGAAGGTTTCGATTCAGGTCAGCAAAGAATTGGAGGAGGCCTTTTATATCGATCGGCTTTTGGAAAGCTGCCAGCACGCCGGCAGCCAGGGCTTTTTCGATGATCTCGCTTGAGGTATAAGCAGTCATGAGAACAAAGGGGATGGCCGGGAATTTTTCCTTGATCTGGTAATACAGGTCTGGTCCGCTCTGTTCCTGCATCTTTACGTCGGAAATAATAAAATCAATTTGTTTTCTTTTAAGCGCTTGCCGTGCCTCGGGAACGGAATGAACCTCGCTGCACTCATATCCCTCCGACTGCAGGATGGCGCACAGCGTGTGAGCGAAATTATGATCATCATCGACGACCAAAATATTCAACGGTTTATTTTTCATGGCAGTCCTGTTTCATTATTAATTCTATATCATAACCACCTGTGCGGTCAGGATAATCCGTTATCCTGTCGAAAAACCGGTAGAACTAAAGTGAAGATCGATCCCAATCCAGGCTTGCTTTTCACGGTAATTTTGCCGCCGTTGACTTCCGCCAGCATTTTTGAAATGGTCAAGCCCAAACCGATGCCCTTGGCTTTGGTGGTGAAAAGCGGTTCAAAAATCTTTTCTAGGTTTTCAGCCGGAATGCCGACGCCCGTATCGGCAAATTCAATTTTCAGAGAGTCCCTCGCGATCTTCGCATCGATCGTCAAATTTCCTCCCTGCGGCATGGCTTGATAGGCATTGGTGATCAGGTTGGTGATCACCTGTTCAACCTGTTTCCCGTCCACAATCACTTCAGGCGTGTTTTTATTCAATTCGTTGCGGATTAATACGTTTTCAGGCGGAACAAATTTTTGCAGTATTCCATCGACGAGTTTCGCAATTTGCACCGGCTCCATATTGGCAGGTTTGATACGCGCGAAGGTCAACAGATCCGTGATGATCTTGTTGGATGCGGCCACTTCCTGGTCGATGATGTTCAAGTAATTTTCAAAAGCCGGGGATTGTTGGGTTTTCGCCAGGCGGAGCATATACAACGCGTTGTTGATGACAGCCAGCGGATTGCGCAATTCATGGCCGACACCGCTGGCCAGTTGCCCCATCAGCGCGAGTTTTTCCTGCCTCGCCAGGCGTTCGCGGGCCTGCAGCAGCTCACCGGTTTTTTCAGCGACCATATTTTCCAATTCTTTGGAGTATTTCGTCAACTCAGCTTCGGCTTTTTTCAGGTCGGTGATGTCGCGGCCATAGATGTTAACGTAGCCTTGTTCGGAGATTGGAACGATGAACATACTGTAAACCCGTTCGTTGAAATTGAGATAGATAACATCCGATCGGCTTTTATTCAGAATGGCGCCAATAACCGACTGGATGTCCGCCGGAAGGCGTTTGGTTTCAAAGAACCGCCACATCTCGAGGAAGGGCTGACCGCCCTGATTGCTATACAACAATTCCCCCGTGTTGGAAAACCGCATGACAGGATAGGGATTTTCTTCCGGGAACCTGGAAAGCGAGAGCAATTCATTTTCAAGTTCCTTTTGACGCGTGATGTCGGTGGTGATCACCTGGACGCCGATGCAGGCGCCCAGATGATCCAAGATCGGAGAATAATTGGTATGGAACCATCTATCTCCGTCAGGCATATGGAAAGAGTCCTCGAAATCCAGCGTTTTCCCGCTATGTGCTGAATCCGCAATCCGGGATAAAACCCTGACGCCTTCTTTTCTGCCAACGATGCTGTGAATTTTCTTTCCAAAGTAATCAAGCGAATTCAAATTAATAAAACTCAGAGCTTTGTTATTAAGGAAAATCACACGACCATCCAAATCGAAATAACCGATGCCAACGCCGGCGTTTTCCGCCAGTAGTCGGAACTTGATTTCGCTGGCCTGCAATTCCTGCTCGGCCTGTTTTCTTTCCGTGATGTCATCCGCTGAGATAATCACGCGGGAATTATCATTTTCATGGCCGGGGAGGACAGCCCAATTGATAATTGAGTATCGGATTTTCCCATCCGCCGAGCGGGTGGTTATTTCATAGGTGTTACTCTTCATTCCTTCGGCAATTGTCATCAACTCACGCACATAGTAAGCATACGATCCCTCCCAAAAGATCTGATTGAGATTGCGGATTCGTCGCCCCTTCTCATCCTCATCCGACCTGGTATACATACCTGCTACCAGATTGTTATAGGCATTAACCTTGACCAATCCGGCCAGCTTTTCAATCACTTCCGGATTCTGGTTGAAGTATTGCTGGAAATCCGATATGCCACTATTTCTTATTTCATCAATCGCTTTCTTCACTTTGGAATAGTCCAGATCCCAAATGCGGATGGGCGCGTCCATGAAGATGGTTTGATACAACCGGCGGGCTTCATCCAGGCGTTTTGTTTTGGCGTATTGATCGGTTGTATCGCGGAAGACGATGAAGTAGCCGGTGAAAGTTCCATTCTGAAAACGCGGGGCGGCATCCACCTCAAGCATGCATTTTGTATGATCCATCCGCCGGGTCAATATGGCAAACGAAAAAGGTTTTTGTTGCTGCATCAGGGCAAAAGCGTGTTGAAAATCCACGTTTTGGTCGATGGGGAAAAAACGATAAAAATTGTTTTCCAACAAGGTGTTTTTCTTTGCCCGAAGAATATTTTCCGCGGCCGGATTGTTTTGAACAATGCGGTTGCGGCGATCGAGAATGCAGATACCCTCGCCGGTGTTCTGGAAAAGATCCTGAAGGAGCTGCCAACCGGATTGCAGCTTGTTGTAGAGGATTTCCTGGGGTTCTGAGATACCGCTCACGAGTACTATTTGGAAGATCAGTGCGTATGACAGAATTTTTAAATCCAGACCGAGAATGCTGGTCAGTTGCGCCTGGGAAGTGTTCCAGCCGATGGTCAATTCGCTGGCCAGGGCCAACACCGCCGCGCCCAGAAAAACGCGAAAAACGCGGGCATCGAAACGGGCTCTGCGCGCGATGATGTGTATCAGGGCCAGAAGGAATAAAAAGCTGATGACCAATTCCAAAATTAGCCTGACCGGCGAGAAATTGCCATCGAAATTTATCAATGGCACCAAGTTCAAGCGCAAAATAACGAAGATTGCCAGCGTTGAAATGACCCCGTACGATAATAGCGCTAATTGATATTTGGCGGTCCTTCCGGCGCAGAGGGGCGCAATCAGGAAGGTCAACCCTTGCAGCAGGCGGGCAGCCAGCCAAAAGTAAGAAGATTGATCCAAAGAAATGCCTGGAAGGATGGTCATTCCCTCGAAAGATAGAATGTGGAAAAGATCAAGGATCGCAACAAACAACAAGCCGATGCCGATGATGGAAAAATAGCCGTTTTCCGTTTTTTCGCGCATGATCCAGACAAATAGAAAGAGACTGCAACTGATGATGACTGTTACCAGTTCGGCCAAAAAATGGAAAAGGGCGTGGTTGCGACCACCGAAGTAATTAATCAAGAAAAACATGAGGACCAGTAGTATTATGACAGGATCAATTCTTCCGATAATTGATTTGCCGGTTTTATCGACCATTGCAGGTTATCCTCTCCTGTATGAAAACTATTGCCATATAAATCATTTTATAATCGAAAATCGTAAAAATAAAGGATGCTCTTGTCCAACCTTGATCCAGGGGACAATGTATTAAACCCCCAAAGTCGATCACGGAAACACCGCAGAATGACCCTGATGCTTGATGGTTTTTAATTGTCAAATCAAAGGGAAATTGTCCACCTATTGAAAATTCATTATTTCTTTGTATAATCTTTATACAAAGAAGCAGAGGGAGGGCAAGCGTAGGTTAGGTACGTTGGTAGGATGCGGCGGAGGGTGCGTGGCTTTTTCCTATAGGGTATATCGATTTACGCTGATTTGTCCCAAACAATTGATTGGGGATTTGAAGGATGTAAGTTAAATGAAAGGGTCAATCAGGCGAATTTTATTAATTTCAAAAGAAAAAGGCTATGATCTCTATTTATCCAAACTGCTCCAAAACCAAATCAACCATGAATTTGAAATCGATCAGGTGTACCCGATCGAGAAAGCAGTAAAGGAGATTAATTCCGGAGAATACAGCTCGATCATACTCGATCTGGATGAGAGCGAAGATTGTTCCTCCGCGGCGGAGAAAATTTGCGCATTCAACACTTCTCTGCCCATCCTGGTTTTATCGCATCATCAAAACGGCAATTTTGAAAAGGCATACAAATCGGGCGCCCAGCAGATCATCAGCAAATCCCATCTGGATGCCCAGATGCTAACCTACAGCATCTTGTCTTCCATCGATCGCAAGGCAATCGAGAATGAGATCCACTTGCGGGATGAAATCCTGAAGGCGGTTAACAACGTTGCCGAGATCTTCCTTACGCAGCCCAATTGGGACACCTACCTGAGCGAGGTATTGGAATCATTGGGAAGAGCCACCCAATCGGATCACGTATCCATTATTAGAAATTTTGACGATGCGGATGGCAAGACCACCGGCATTTTGCAGACGGAATGGTGGTCCAATGGCGGCGAGCTGGGGGGCATCATCGACCGGCAGCATGGCATCGATTACGAGCGTTCCGGTTTCAGCCGGTGGAAGCGGTTAATGAAAACGGGGCAGGCGGTTTG
>CALGUJ010000036.1 GCA_937902055.1 uncultured Pelolinea sp. | reverse complement strand
TTTACCTGCGCACGCTGGTTTACCCGGACGGTTTCAGGTTTCCCCTGAAAATATTATCCGAGAAAATCTACACAGTCGAGATCGCGCGCGAGGCGGCTACATTGGTGATGCTGGCCGGGGTAGGGGCGGCCGCCGGCAGGAAGTATTACGACCGGCTGGCCTATTTTCTGCTCACCTTCGCGGTGTGGGATATTTTCTATTACGTCTTTTTGAAAGTTTATCTAAATTGGCCGGCCACGCTGCTGGATTGGGATATTCTGTTCCTCATCCCCACCACCTGGATCGGCCCGGTGCTGGCGCCCGTACTCTGTTCGTTAGCCATGATCCTTATGGCCGGCCTGATCCTGCGCTTCGACTGGCAGGGCAGGTTGATCTGTTTCAGCAAGCTGGAATGGGCAGGCATTTACGGTGGGTCGTTGGTGATCTTCATGACCTTCATCCGCGACTACGCCAGGCTGATCCTGGCTAGCGATCTACTGCAAAACCACTTCGTGCTGCGCGACAGCACCATCTTTCAGGGCATGACCGCCGGTTTCGTACCGCAGTCGTACGCCTGGGGCTGGTTTGCTGCAGGATTGGGATTGATCCTCCTGTCGCTGGCAAGCTGGGCGCATCGGTCGCGGATGGCTTAATTGGCCGGCGAAGCGGCCGGATGCTTTCTCTCATCAGGATCGGCCGAAATCAGGCATCTTCTCGCCGAGAATGTCGAAAAGCGCGTCCTGCGGATGCGCCGGCCTTCATTTTCTGCCACACAAAACCTCGTTTTGTCCATTATCCTGCGATTTCGGCATACTGATGATTGCCGAATTGCACAGGACAGGGTATATTTTTAGCTATTGCAGTTCATGTTACAAGAGTCCATGATCATCACACAGGTAAAAACGTTTAATGGTAGCCAATTCAAGTTTAAAAAAGTTTCTGCGGTCCCCGCTCACACTGGTGTGGATGTGCACCTTCATGGATGTGATCGGCATTTCCATCCTCAGCCCGTTCCTGCCGCAGTTCATCCTTGAATACGGCGCCACGCTTACTCAGACCGGTTGGGTGCTTTCGGCCAACGCCTGCATCGCGTTTTTCAGCAGCATCATCTGGGGCAGCCTCTCGGATAAATACGGGCGCAAGCCGACCCTGTTCATTTGCCGGCTGGGTTCCGTGGCGGGGTACCTGCTGCTGGCGTTTGCCCCCAACATCTTCGTGCTGATCCTCGCCCGCCTGCTGGACGGCATCTTCGCGCGCGGCATCCTGATCTCGCTCACGGTGGTGGGCGATTGGGTTCCGCCGGAGGAGCGCAGCGCGGAAATGAGCAAGATCGGGCTGGCCTGGATCCTGGGCAACCTGCTCGGCCCGGCCATCGGCGCGCTGCTGGTGGGTTTCGGCCTGACCGCCCTCGGGCTGTGCTGCGCGGGGCTTTCCATGGCGGCTTTGCTGATCACCCAGTTCACCCTCAAGGAAAGCAACGTCCACCGCGCCGCGCGGCAGGGCGATGGCAAACGCAAACCGGTATTTTCGTTTGGATTGCTCAAGGAATACACGCCGCGCGCGCTGCTGGCGCAGAGCCAGTTCATGTCGCTGGCGCACTTCATTTTCTCGATGACCGTGTCGCTGTTCATGCTGATCCGCTTCAACATGGATAACGTACAGATCGGCCTGCTGTTGACGCTCATCGGCTGCCTCAACCTGCTGGTCAGGTTGTTCGTGTTCCCGCTGGTGATGGTGCGGCTGCGCGACGAGCGCGCCCTGATGGCGGGCTTATGGATGTTCCTGGCAGGTTTCCTCAGCTTGATGTTCCTTAATAAACTATGGCAGTATGCCCTGGTGTACATCCTGGTCAGTTTCGCCACCACCATCAGCATCGACCTGATGAACGGCATCATGAGCCTCAAGGTCGAACCGGGGAGGCTGGGCGAGATGATCGGATTGAACTCCGCGGTGGAAAACATCTCGTTGATTCTCGGCCCGGTCATCGGCAGCACGCTGCTGGGTGTCGCCGATCCGCGGTTGTATGGCGCTTCTTCGCTGGTTTTTACCCTGGTTGCCCTGGTGATCGGGCGGCGCTTTTTGGGATTTTCCGCGCTGCCGAAGAAGGAAGATTCCGTTCGGCCGGACTGAAACCGGTTGAAAAAGCGGGCTTTACATTTACAGAGTTGTGGTATACTTCGCCGGTTGGTCGGACACGGCCAATAAATTTACAGAATTGATTTGTTTTGAAAATTCCATGGAATTGCTCGTCAATGTCTGGACGGGCATTTTTAATGTCACGGGTTGAGTGACCGCAAAAGCAGGCGCCGAGAGGTTCCTGCCGGGTTCTGCGAACAGAGCGCATTGGTTGTGAAGCTTCGGGAGTTGTCAAAACGATCAGGAGAGTTTGATGACAACCGATTTTAACCAATTGAGCCTGGATCCCGAGTTGATCCAGGTGGTGGCGGAACTTGATTACGTGAATCCCACCAAAGTACAAGCACAAGTGATCCCCCTGATGCTGGAAGGGCGCGACGTGATCGCCCAATCCGAAACCGGATCGGGCAAGACAGCCGCCTTTGCCCTGCCAATGCTCCAGAACCTGGAACGCGGCCTGCAGCCGCGCAAGGTGCAGGCGCTGGTGTTAACCCCCACGCGCGAGCTGGCCATCCAGGTGGCGGACGCCATCGCGCGGTACGGCCGGCATTTGCAGGTGGAGGTCATGGCGGTATACGGCGGGCAGCAGTACGCTACATCCAAAGCGCGTCTCAAACGCGGCATGGACATCATTGTCGGCACCCCCGGCCGCCTGCAGGACCTGATGCGCCAGGGTATCCTGGAACTGGACGGCGTGCACACCGTGGTGCTGGACGAAGCCGATGAAATGCTCAGCATGGGCTTTATCGAGGACATCGAAAATATCCTGGGCCAGACGCCCGTCGAGCGCCAGACCACTTTGTTCTCGGCCACGATTTCACGTACAGTGCGCGGCCTGGCGGACAAATACATGCGCGATCCACAATCAGTCACCATCGAGCATAAGCAGATGACCGTGGCAACCACCGAGCAGCGCTATTACCTGATCAATGAAGAAGACAAGTTGGCCGCCCTGACACGCCTGATCGAAGTCGAGGAAATGGGCGCCACACTGATCTTCACGCGCACACGCGCCGGTTCCGCGCGCCTGGCCAATGAAATGGTGCAGCGCGGTATCACTGCCGAAGCCCTGAACGGCGACCTGGCGCAGGAAGCGCGCCTGCACGTGTTGAACCGCTTCCGCAGCGGGCAGCTCAAGGTGCTGGTGGCCACCGACGTGGCCGCGCGCGGGCTGGATATCGAAGATATCTCCCACGTGATCAACTACGACCTGCCCAACGATCCCGAAGCCTACGTGCACCGCATCGGCCGCACCGGCCGCGCTGGCAAGGACGGCGTGGCTATCACGCTTGTCACGCCGCGCGAACGTTACGTGTTGAACCGCATCGAGGGATTCACCAAACACAAGATCGAGCAAGTGCAACTGCCCACGGAAACGCAGGTATACGCGCACCGCGAGGAACGCCTGGTGCACAAGCTGACCACCTGGCTGGAGCGCGATCGTAGCAAGCGCGAGCTAGAGATCGTCAACGAGTTGGCAGCGCAAGGGCATGACCCACTCAAGGTCGCGGCGGCAGCGCTCAAGATGGCGCGTTCCGTAGAAAATCAGCGCCCGGTGGAAAAGATCGGCGAACCCGTGCTGGTCAAGCGCAGCCGCGAGCGCGGCCAGCGTGACCGCTCCGAGCGGCCAGCCGGCAAGGGCAAGAACGCGCGCAAACCGTCGCCGATGCGCAGCGGGCGCAGCACCATCACCTCCGTTGAGGAGGGCATGGTGCGCCTGAGCCTGGAACGCGGGCGCATGCACGGCGTGCGGCCCGGCGAGGTGGTGGGGACGATCGCCTCCTGCGCCAATATCCCCGGCAGCGCCATCGGCAGAATTTTCATCGAAGATCAGCAAACGCTGCTGGACGTGCAGGAGGAATACATCTCCCGCGTACTGGGGCATACCGGCGCGTACAGCTTCCGCGACCAGGCCAACGTGGCCATCCGGCGCGCCTGACCAATAGATCAAGTGCTCGCAATCGCGAGCACTTTTTTTTACTGCGCCAATTTACCCTGCGTTTTCCGCGTTTCGGCAATTTGCCGGCGGCAATCTTCTTCCAATACCCCGAACGTCACGTCCATTTCCGCGCGGCAGAACTTCAACACGTCGGAAACGGTCAGGAAGGGTTCCATGTGCAGCTCGCTGGGCGCGCCGAAGATGAAGTGCCTGAAGCCGGCTTTGATGGCCGCCGACATGCACATCGAACAGGATTCCGCGTTGCTTGCCAGAACCATATCGGCGATTTCGGATTCGGTGAACTGTTTCGCCAGAAGGCGGATCAGGTTAACCTCGGCATGGGCGGTGGGGTCATGGGTTGTGTTTTGGGTGTTATGCGCGCTGGCGATGACCTTGCCATCCGCCCCGGCCACCACCGCGCCGAAAGGATAGTTGCCTTCTTGGGCGGCTTGCTGCGCTTCCCGCATGGCAAGCCGTATCAATTCCTGCTGGGTGTGAAGTTCCATAACCGTTCGCTCACTTTTTTTCCAATCATAAACGCTTTAGTAGCATATGTGCAGATGAAAAACCAACATTAAAAAATGTTGACAAGTTGCCTG
>CALGUJ010000035.1 GCA_937902055.1 uncultured Pelolinea sp. | reverse complement strand
TTTATCCTCCGGATTAGAGATAATGATGATTACAGCAATAAAAAAACGCGCTAATGGAAGATTTTACCATAGGAACCATAAAAGCAATTCAAATCCCGATTACAACTGACGAAAATCCGGTTTTTCCTGTGAATCTCACTTAAATCGATAAGTCCCCTGCCAAAAACCGGCAGGGGTTCAATATTCTTTGCGGGAATTAATCACTATCGGTTCAGGAATCTGCCAATCAGGTTGAGAACGACGGTCAATACCACACTCAACAGAATGGAAAGAATGACCGGAAATGTGCAGGTCAATCCACCAATTTGAAAGTTCAGCGTCCCGGGAAACTGTTTTACGGTTCCAATCCTGCCCAATAGCACGAATAATAATCCCGTTATCGCAAAACCAATCCCCACGTAGATCAACCAGCGCCCAATTTGAGAGAAATCCATGAATACAACCCTTTGTTGAGGTGAACTAAGACTTATTCTACTTCGACTTTGAATTACCAGAAAATTTTCTCATAAATAAAACGAGAGGGCTTGCTTCCCTCTCGTTGTGTCTGGTGATTGATGGATTGTCGCAAGTGATAGTGTCAATTGACTTTGATCAGTTTGTAAGCCTGGCTTCCCAGCTTGATCTCTTCGGCGTGTTTCAGGCAATCCTTCCAATGCACGTCCGGATGCACGTGTACGAATTTATCCCCGCCGGGCTCGTATTCGTCTCGGTCGGTCAGCTTGCTGTTACTTACGCCCGGCGCGGCGTTCACCAGGTCTACACACGCATGGTCCAGTGCCACGGGGTCGAACGAAGCGGCAATGCCGACGTCCGGCGCGATGGCTTGGTCATTGGAATCCCAGCAATCGCAATCGGGAGAGATATTCATCATGAAATTGATGTGGAAATGCTTCTTGTTTTTCAAAACCGCCAAAGCGTACTCGGCGATCTTTTCATTTAGTATTTCCGCAGATTGGTCATACACCGCACTGGCCGCCCCGTAATGGCAATAGGCAACACACTGCCCGCAACCGATGCACTTCTTGTAATCGATTTGCGCGTTCAGGTTCTCGTTGTAAGCAATCGCCTTCATTGGGCATTTGCGGATGCACATCCCACAAGACACGCATTTTTCTTCTTTTATTTTGGGTTTGGATGCCGAATGCATTTCCATCTTGCCCTTGCGCGATCCACAGCCCATGCCGATATTTTTAAGGGCGCCGCCGAAACCTGTCTGCTCGTGTCCTTTGAAGTGATTCAGGCTGATGAGCACGTCGCAATCGGCAATTGCCGATCCGATTTTGGCGGTTTTGGTATGCTTGAGATTCACCGGAATTTCCTCATCGTCTGACCCGGTCAAACCATCGGCGATGATCACGTCACAGCCGACCGCAATGCGGTTGAAGCCGTTTTCCATGGCTGCTTCCAGATGATCAACCGCGTTGAAGCGTCTTCCGTAATAAAGGGTATTGCAATCGGTGAGGAAAGGCTTGCCACCCAGCGCCATGACTTTCTTTACGATCACTGCGGCATAATTCGGCCGCAGGTAAGCCAGGTTGCCAGGTTCGCCGAAATGGATTTTGAGAGCAACCAGTTTATCCTTGATATCCAGTTCCTCGATTCCGGCTTGATGGATCAGGTGGTTGAGCTTATCGTACATATTCCGGCCCGGCCTGGTGCGCATATCAGTGAAATAAACTTTTGATGACATTATGAATTCTCCTTGATCGTAAGGATAAAAGATTTGAACGCTTGGATAACCTGCTCCGGCTTTTCCAGCATGGGCATGTGCCCGGCGCCCTCAATTTCTACCAATCGTGAATTTCTCATGCCCTTTGCCATCTCGCGGTTGATGGATGGCGGATTGACCTGATCTTCCAATCCGGAAATCATCATGGTCGGGATTTTTAGATTTAAGAACACATGCAAAGCATCTTCCCGCGCAGCCAACCCCGCCAATGTTCCGCTGATCCCTTGGGGAGAGGCGCCGGCTGCCAACGCGCGGCATCTTTCAATCACGTCCGCATCATTTGACAATTTCTGCGCCATGGGAGCCAGGATGGGCTGCACGCCTTCGCGCTGGATTCGCTCAATCGAATCAAGCCGTGCCTGCTTTTTTTCCGTTGAATCGGCATAAGCATGCGAAGCAACCAGCACCAGGCCGGATAACCGTTCGGGATGATTTTTTGCCAATGCCAGGGCGACGTAACCACCCATTGAATGGCCGGCAATAATAGTTTTTTCAATATTCAACCTGTCCAGGATTTGCAGAATGTCGCCCGCCAGATCCTCCATCGAATACGTCCCCTGAGGCGCTGGCGATTTTCCCTGTCCACGCAAATCCGGCATGATCATCCTGGCCTCATTCCTCAATCCTGCGGCGACTTCCTGCCAGATGCTATGATCCAGGGGATACCCATGCAGCAAGGTTAATGGAACTCCAACCCCGGTTGTTTCGTAAAATAGTTGTTCAGTCATTATTCTTTTCCCGATCGATTCGCCAATTCCGCCCTTGCGAATCGGATCGCATCTTCCTTCGTTTGGACTTGATCGCATACCTGCGCTTCGCGAATTCGCTCCAGGATTTCTCCTACTATTTTACCCGGCTGCAGAGCAAATTCAGCCATGATTTCCTCCCCATCGATCAATCGGGCAGGTTCGATAAGGGAGTTATACTGGCAGAACCAACCATCCAGGATCAATTTGCTGGTTTTCATTGCCCGGTTCCAACGCTGTTCGCTGAGGGTGGTTTCGTAAGCTGCCAGAATATCCGCCAGGTGGAAAACAGCCAGCAGCACGCCGGCTGATTGGCTGCGCCTGAAAAACCGGTACAACGAAATTCGCGGGTCCGGATTAACGGATTCATCGATGGCGTATTGCACGGAATGATTGCGGATCAACCGCTCAATAAAAACAGATTCTTCATTTGAAAGCGCCCAGCGATCCCGGATTGTCAAAAAATGATCGGCGCTGGTTTCGGGATGCGTCATTGTGATGGTTTGTTGATCGACTCCCCTTTGAACCAATATGGCTTTGCCAATGTCGTGATACAAAACGGCCAGGTACAACAATCCGGCATACCCGCGTTGGGCATGGATGGGATGCGCGAGAAAATCGATCAGTGCATCTTTATATCCAGCCAACAGATCGCAGCCGGATCGCAGAAAATGGTTATCCGGTTCTGCACCATTTTTACGAAGAGATGAGAGGAAAATTTCACAATAGTTTAAAACCTGCAGCGTATGGCCGATCAGGTCATGAACGTGCGGTGGTATCCGCCCCACGTTCCCCAGCATGTCAAGCGATGGAAAAACCTGCTCCAAGATTCCAAATTGTCGAAAAAGATCGCATGCAGCTCTCACTTTCCTGTTTTCAAAAACGTGAAATAGTTCATCCCGTTTTCTTTCCGCTGAGACTTCGCTTAAGCGCGGCGCGGCTTCGATGAGCGACCTCCGCGCTGGTTCATCCAATGTCAGATCCAATGCCTGCATGAAACGCACCGCGCGGATCACCCGCACCGGGTCGTTCTTGAAACTTTCAGCGCTGCACGGCCGCAAAATTGTTT
>CALGUJ010000034.1 GCA_937902055.1 uncultured Pelolinea sp. | reverse complement strand
TCTTCTACGATGACTGGAATTACCGCAGTTCCGCTGTATCCATTTCCATCAGCCGGCATTCCAGCGGCAGCGGCAGCGGCGCCCTCGCCTGGTTCGTGGCGGATGTGGTCGTTTCGGATGCCGCGCAATTGCAGAACGCCTTCGCCGATGACCAGTTTGGCCGCAACATCATCGCCTTCACCTCCGCGATCGCGGCCGATAACGATGCCCTCTTCGCGGTCAACGGCGACTATTACGGTTTCCGCGGCGACGGCATCATCATCCGCAACGGCGTGATCTACCGCGACGTACCCGCGCGCGTCGGCCTGGCTTTTTACCTGGATGGCAGCATGCAGGTCTACGACGAAACGCAGACCAGCGCCGAAGAGTTGCTTGCGGCGGGCGTCTGGAACACGCTCTCTTTTGGGCCGGCGCTGCTCGACGATGGCGCAATCGCCGCCAACCTCGATCATGTGGAGATCGACACCAATTTCGGCAACCATCCCATCCAGGGCAATCAGCCGCGCACCGGCGTGGGTATCATCGCTCCCAATCATTTCGTCTTTATCGTGGTGGACGGGCGCAGCAAGGGCTACAGCGCCGGCGTAACGCTCACTGAATTCGCCCAAATGTTCCAGGATTTGGGCTGCACCGAAGCCTATAACCTCGATGGCGGAGGATCCTCCACCATGGTCTTCATGGGCCGCGTGGTCAACAACCCTTTGGGCCGCAACAAGGAACGCGGCACCAGCGATATCCTCTTTATCAACTGACGCTTTCTCCAACCCCCGCAACAACCCATATTAATTGATTCTTAATTGTATTAATCATTTTTGACAAAGATTGAATGATCTTGATGATCCTTGGCCCTTGTTTTTAAGTATCTTATATAAAACATCAAGGATTGGATTGAAAAACGTCGATGAATGATTATTTCAAGGAAGAGTTTATCAGGGTTGAAATGGAGTCCGAAAATGCGGCAGATGTGATCAGTACCCTTGGCGGCCTTTTGCTTGATGAAGGATATGTTAAGGATACTTTTATCGCGGCTGCGCTTGATCGTGAAAAGGTTTACGCCACCGGCATTCAGGTTGGGTCTACCGGAATAGCGATCCCGCATACGGATTGTATCCATGTCAACAAAATGGCAATTGCCGTCGGTGTATTAACCACACCTGTGAAATTCGGAATAATGGGAGGTGATGGAGAGATCGATGTGGATTTGGTGTTCCTGCTGGCGCTTGTGGCCTGTGAATCGCAAATTTCACTGCTGCAGTGTTTTTCGGAATTCTTCGAAAAGAATGAAGAGATCGAAATAATCCGGCGTGCCAAAAATCCAAAAGAAGTGCTTGAAGTATTGAATAGTGAAATACATTTTAATTCTTAGTAAAGAGGCTATACATGATCGATAACAAATGGAGAATTCTGTCCGGCAATCAGATCAACCAGATTCATGAAATGACGCTGCGCGTTTTCAGCGAAGTCGGCATTGAGGTCTTGCAGGAAAAAGCGCGCCGCACCTGGGTTGATCTGGGTGCAAAACAGGATAAAGATTCAAACAGGATCCTTATCCCGCCTGCCCTGGTCGACAAAGCCCTTAAAACGGTAAAAAGTGATTTTACGTGTGGGGGGCGCGATGAGAAGAACGATTTTGTGTTGGGAAAGGGAAAATTATTTGGCAGAAACGGCGGTGGGCCTGGCCAGGTGATCGACCTGGATTCCGGTGAGCTTCGCAATGCGACCAGGGAAGATTCTGCGAACTACGCCAAACTGGTTGACGCCTTGCCCAATACCCAGATTGCCGCCCCGGTCTATGAACAGGATTCAAGGCCGGAGACGCGCGATCTTCATACCCTGGCCATGATGTTCAGAAATACCAGCAAGCATATCAATATCCGCTTGTTGAATCCCCAAAGCCTGCCGTATTTCATTCAAATGGCAGCGATCGTCGCCGGCGGCGAGGAAAACCTGAGAAGCAGGCCGCTGATCACCATGCTTGAATCGCCGGTAGCCCCCCTGAAACATCCGGAGGTGTTGACCGAGACGATTCTGGCGTGCGGCAAGTATGGTATTCCGTTGGAGCTTTGCAGCATGCCGATAACCGGCGCTACCGGCCCGGTAACCCTCGCCGGTTCTTTATTGATGTCGAATGTGGAAATGCTTGCGGCAGTCGTGTTTGGTCAACTGACCAATCCGGGCATGCCGATGATCTTTGCGCCCAGAATCATGGTCATGGATATGGCGATCGGGTATGCCCTGACCGGTTCGGTTGAGAACGCGCTCTTGGTTACCGCCGGTGTTCAATTAGCCAAGGAAGCCTATCACATGCCGGTGAACATGCATGGCCCCTACACGGATTCCCCGACTTCGGATTGCCAGGCGGGAATTGAAAACACGTATTTCTCGCTGATGCCCGCCATCGCTGGCGTGGATATCTTGACCGGTGCCGGTCACCTTCAGGGTGGATTGGTAGTCAATTTCGCCCAGCTTGTTATTGATGATGAATTGGTTGGCATGGTCGATCGCGCGAGAGAGGGTTTCGCCGTCGATGAAGAGATGTTGGGGTTCGAGGCGGTCAAAGATAGCGTGACCACCGGCAATCTGCTCACGCATCCCCATACCCTCAAGCACTATCGCGATAATACTTTCAGGCCGAAACTGGTCACCCGTTTGGCAAGGGCGAATTGGATGGCGGAGGGTTCAAAGACCATGTTTGATCGCGCTGTTGATAAAGTCCATCATCTGTTGGTGAATCATGTTCCAAATCCTCTTGACGAGGTCAAGGAAAAACAAATTTCTGAACTGCTAATCGAAGCGGATAAAAAATTATCTCAAGGAGTAAATTAATGGGAAACGCCGATTTTGCCCAATTGCAGGATGCAATTTATTCGGGTGACTCCGATAAGTCATTATCGATCACGGAAAGCATTTTAGCGGAAGGGATTGATGCAAAAACGATTTTGAATGATGGCCTGATCAAAGGCATGGATAAGGTTGGGGTTGATTTTAAGAACGGCGACCTCTTTCTGCCTGAAGTTTTGTTGGCTGCCAGGGCTATGAAATCATCCATGACGGTATTGAAACCATTGCTGATCAAGAGCGGTGTTAAATCCAGCGGCAAAGTGATTCTCGGTACGGTCAAGGGTGACATTCATGATATCGGCAAGAATCTGGTGGGTATGATGCTGGAAGGCTCAGGTTTTGAAATTATCGATTTGGGTAATGACGTTGAACCTGAAATTTTTATCGATATGGCAATTAAAGAGAACTGCAAGGTGATTGGCATGTCCGCCATGCTCACCACAACCATGATGATGATGAAAGAGACAATCATCAAAATGAAGGACAGGGGGGTCTACGACAAGGTGAAGGTTATGGTTGGCGGAGCGCCGGTCACCCCTCAGTTCGCCGAGGAAATCGGGGCCTTTTATAGCGCAAATGCGTCCGAAGCGGTTGATTTGGCGAAGAAATTATTTTCAATGCAAGCCAATTGAAATAAACAAAATATTTTAGAAAGGAGGAAAATTTGAAAAAGGTAAAGATCGTTGTTGTGTGCGCTACTGGAATGGCCACCTCAACCATGGCAGCCACGAAATTATCACGCGAGTTATCCAGCCATGATATCGAGGCCGTTATTACCAAGGGGCAAATTTCAAACCTGGATGCCCTGGTGAGCATGGGTAAGCCGGACCTTATAGTCGCCACGGCAGTTACCAAGAGAGAAATGGGAGTTCCGGTCTTTGATGGAATCCCGTTGCTTTCAAACAGAGGGTTGGACGAGTTCTATCGGAAAATCCTCGATTATATCGAGACCTTGTAGTCACAATATTAAATAAAAAAATGGAGGAAAAATGTTAGATGGTATTTTGTCGGTTTTCCAGGCGATCTATAATCTTGGGCCAATTTTGATGGTGCCCGCGATTATGCTGCTGCTTGGATTGGTCTTCGGAATTGGATTGAAAGGTTCAATCAGGGCTGCTCTGCTGACAGGCATCGGTTTCGTCGGCATCTACCTGATCCTGGATTACTTTCTGTCCAGCGTAGGCAATGTCGGTATGGCCTTGAGTGAGCGCTTCGGCGGTGCAACCACGTTTTTCGATGTCGGTTGGAGTGCCTTCGCTGCGATCGGTTGGGCTTCAAATATCGGCATGATCTTCATTCCCATCGGTATCATCACGAACCTGATTCTCTTGGGATTGGGATTGACCAAAGTCCTCAGCGTCAATATTTGGGATTATTGGGAATCGATCATTGCGGGTGTGATCATCCAGACACTGACAGGTAGTTTTGCGTTGGGTGTTGTTTTCGCTACCCTGGTCCATTTGATTAACTTAAAAGTTGGCGATCTTACCCAGTATTTGATGCATGATTATTTTGGTTTTGAGGGCATTGCTTCTTACGCCGCCGGTTATGCGGAATGGGGTCTAATCGGCAAGCCTATCGTCTGGCTCTTCGATAGAATTCCCGGACTGAAAAAGGCAAAAATTACGCCTGAAGAACTGACCAAAAAGTACGGCATTTTTGGCGAGCCGATTTTCATTGGCGCGGTGATTGGCTTGGCTATGGGGTTGCTGTCCGGTGGAACTTTCTCGGATTCTCTTAATTTGGCGATGAAACTCGCTGCCGTCATGTACATTCAACCCAAAATGATTTCGATCTTGATGGAGGGTTTGGTCCCCATCTCGGAAGGCGCGCAGAAATTCCTGGAAACGAAAGCCCCCGGAAGAGATTTGTTCATTGGCCTTGATCCTGCCATTGGCACCGGGAATGCACCGCTCTGGCGGTAAGCATCCTGATGGTTCCGGTTGCCATCATTCTTTCAATTACCCTGCCGGGAAGTAAAGTGATGCCTTTGGGCGATCTGACCTTCATTGTGTTCTTCTCGATGTGGGCGGCAGCCTTATGCAAAGGCGACCTGGTCAAATCTTTCTTGACCACAACCGTTTTTGTGATCTTCGCCATTTATGCCGGTAGTTATACGGCTCCGGTGATGAATCAGCTCGCGCATGAGTCAGGCCTTCTCGCAGCGGATCAAACTGGCTTGATGGTCACCCACTTTGCGAACGGTTTCTACCCCCACAGCCTTATTGCCACATTGATTGGCAGGCTGATCGGCGGAGGCTTGTAAAAAATCTGGCTAAAATAACAAACTGATCCTAAGTCCCCTAATCTCGAGTTTACCTTCATGTTATATGGAGGTAAACTCGAAAGAAAATAAATTAATCCATTTGCTTTTCTATTCCGAAAATGAGCCTGATATTTGAAATCGATAGTTGCACAGCAGAGATACTTCGCATAATGTGTCAATTATCTGCGCCTGTCTCTGCCGATGATATCGGTCAGAGAGTCGGAATCTCCGCCAGATCGGTGAACTACCGCATTCATCAGGTAAAACCATGGCTTGAGGATAATGGGATCACAATCCGGATCAAGACAAATTCGGGGATGAAGATTCAAGCCTCGCAGGAAAATATTGATAAGCTGCTCAACAATCTCGGGCAAGTGATTTTTTACTCGAAAGAAAGAAGGTTGTATCTGATAATCTTCAACCTTCTTACGCAAGATAAACCATTGAATCTTAGCTTTTTCGAAGAAATTTTTTCAATATCCAGGTCTACGGCAATAAAAGAAATCACCCAGGCAAAAGAATGGCTGAATCGGTATAACGTCGAGGTCAATAGCAAACCTAATTTTGGATATTGGGTTGAAGGGTTGGAAGCCGATATTCGTGAATCCATCTTTAAATGCATTCTCAAAGGAGCGCATGAGTTCAAGCAGCAGGATGAATTGATGGAATATTGCTTCTCCGGCAAGACGAAGAAAAATCAATATCATTCTTTTGTTGGGGAAATTGATGCTTATCTCAGGGAAATTAATTTTTATTACCTGAACAATATTCTAAATACGATTCTTGACATTCATATCACCGATCGAAACAACTACCGCTTGATCCTCAGGTTGGCGATACTGATTACCAGAATAAAAAGAGGAGGAAAGATTGGGCTGATATGCCCGGGATTGGGTGATTTCAAACAAAAAAATGAGTATTACTGGGTAGAATTTGTTACAAAGAGGATTTGTAAATATTACGAGATCACTCTGGGGTTGGAGGAGGTATCCTACTTAATTAAATATTTCATCGATGCCCAATCCCGCAGGCCGATTGAACAGGATACTTTTGACCCCCAAGACTTGGCGGGTAATGGCAAAGAACTGATCGAAAGTGTTGAATCATTTCTCTGCCAGATTTCGAAAAGGATGCACCCCTCCCTCATTCTTGATTCAGAATTGAAGCTTAACCTTGTTCTGCACCTGAATAGTCTATATTATCGATCCAGCTTTGAATTTCCGGAAGAAAATCCGATCACCAAAGAAATCAGGCAGGATTATCCAAGGGTTTATTATCTGGTGAGCCAGTGTATTCAGGATTGTGGATTTTCCTTTTTGTCGGATAATCCGGACGAAATCGGTTACCTTACAATTCACATCGCGGCGGCTCTGGAAAAACTGCATTACCAAAAGAGAAACAACAAGACAATTTTGTTGGTCTGCAATACCGGCGCTGCTTCTGCCCTTCTTTTGAAAACGAAGATCCAATCCGAATTCCCCGAGATCGTCATTGAGGACGTCATTTCATATAAAGAATTGCTCAGGAGGAAAAAATTCTCCGGTATCGATTTTATTATCAGCACCATTCCTTTTCAACTGATCGGTGCGCCGCCGGTTTTGGTTGTGGATGTGATGTTCAGGGAGAAAGATATAGACAATTTGAATAAAACATTCTACAAGGAGACCGGCGCGGACTGTAAATTACCCAAGATATCCATACCCGATGGGCCGCCGCTCAACAAATTGCTGGACGAAAATATGGTCGCCCTGCAAAAAGAAGCCTCGGATTGGGGTCAGGCTACTGAGTTGGCCGGTTCAATTTTGCTGGAAAACCAGATTATCGAGAAACGCTACATTCAGTCCATGAAAGAGGTGATTCGTGAATTCGGCCCGTTCATGGTCGCCTGGCCTGGAGTTGCTCTGCTGCATGCATCATTTGCTGCTGGAGCAAAAAAATTGGGGATGAGTTTATTAACGCTCGCCTCTCCGGTTATTTTCGGTCATCCGGAAAATGATCCGGTGGATATCGTAATTGCGTTAAGTATTCCGGTCGACTGTTCAATTCCACTGGCGCTCGACCAGCTAAATTCCATGCTGCTGAGCGAGAGAGAGAAGAACAACATCAGAAAAGCGACTGATCCGATCGCGGTAATGAAGCAGATCCGATTGTTTTGCACCAAAGCCACTCTATAAAATAACTTTGAGGATACATGAACATAAATTTATTGGACTATGTAATTAAATCAAAACAACGCAAATCGCTTGTTTTTGGAACTAACGTAGGCGCCGCACTCATCCGTAAATCCCTGCCGGTTGTGTATACCGATGAAAACGCTCAAGTAGACGCGATCCATGCGTTCTGTGATTTTTTTAAACCGGATTTTATGACGACTTCCATGGACCTTAGCATTGAGGCTGAATGTTTTGGAAGCCAGGTCAAATTCTTGGGCGACAGCGCCCCTGTTGTCACCGGACGATTGATAACCGACACAACTCAAATAAACCATATTCCTGTTCCGGACATTGGTGAGATGAGGACAAAATTCTGCCTGAACATACTTCAGAAAATCGTATCCGCGAAACCTAATATCCCGGTCATTGCGGGCACGATTGGTCCATTCACGCTGGCAGGCAGATTGTTTGGCGTTAGCGAATTTTTGGAATTGGTGATACTGGATCCTGAAAGCTCAATAAAGCTTATAGAAAAATGTAATTCGTTTATTGAAAATTACATTTGCGTTATCAAATCACTGGGAGCTGACGGGGTTTTATTGGCTGAGCCGACTGCTGGTTTGCTTTCACCCAAACAGTTGGGGAAGTTCTCATCAGATTACATTACAGAATTGGTTCAGAAACTGGATTCTCCTGAATTTAGGATTATCTATCATAATTGCGAGATCGGAAGAGCACACGTCTGAACTCCAGTCACGAGTGGATATCTCGT
>CALGUJ010000033.1 GCA_937902055.1 uncultured Pelolinea sp. | reverse complement strand
AACTTAGATAGAGAAATTCGTTAAAAGAGATTATTGTTTGCTCCTTCCATTTTCTGGAGGTCAAATCATGCCACATGATGTTTTTATTAGTTATGCAAATAATGATAAAACAATTGCTGATGCAGTTTGCGCAAAATTGGAAGAAAAAAAGATCCGCTGCTGGATTTCTCCACGAGATATTCTGGTTGGCGCAAATTTCGATGAGTCGATAATCAAATCCATTGAACTCTCAAAGATTTTGGTTTTAATCTGGTCTGCCAGCGCAAATTCCTCAATTCATGTCATGAACGAAATAAATCAAGCTTTCGATAAAGGAATAATTATTATTCCTTTCCGCATTGAGGATGTTCAACCAACTCCAGCAATGCGCTACTATTTTGGGCGGACTCATTGGCTGGATGCAATAACCCCGCCATTAGAAAAGCACATCATTAAATTGGTTGATACTATCCAAATAAATCTAAGTCGCCAAAATGAACCTGCACAGCCAACAATTGATAATGGTAGAAAACATTTTAATTTATTATATACTTCTTTCCATAAGAAAATCGGTTTATTTATATTAGCTTGTATTATTCTATTACTGCTCATTATGGGTTTTTATAAATATATTCTGCCAAATTTAAAATACAGTAGAAATTCAGAGAAAAGTTCAGTGCTTGTGTCAGAAAAGGATGGAATGATCCTCCAATATGTACCTGCAGGTAGCTTTTACATGGGTTCTTCATTACTCGATACACATGCTAATGAAGATGAATTCCCTCAACACTCGGTATATTTGGATTCATTTTGGATTGACCGAAATGAGGTAACTAATGAACAATACCGTCTTTGCGTTAATGATGGTATTTGCGATGAACCTGGCAATGCTTATTACTATTCTGACACCGTTTTTAATCCATATCCAATTACATTTGTAAACTGGTTCGATGCTCAACAATATTGTCAATGGGCCGGCAGGCGTCTTCCTACCGAAGCCGAATGGGAAAAAGCAGCCAGAGGAACAGAAGGGCAATTGTATCCTTGGGGAAATGATCCACCCAATGATAACCTTTATAACCACCATAATGCAGACACTATGTCAGGCAGTTTTCCATTAGGTGCAAGCCCGTATGGTGTTTTGGATATGGCAGGAAATGTTTGGGAATGGACTTCTGATTGGTATCAATCAGATTACTATAAGAAATCAAACAATGCTGAAAATCCGACCGGGCCTGATGAAGGATACGGCAAGGTTCGTAAGGGAGGTGCCTGGGGAATTGAAACGTCTTATCTTCGGGCTGCAGTGCGTGGTTGGAACAATCCAAATGACAAATTGCGTAATTTAGGTTTTCGATGCGCTAAAGATAGTATATTGGATAATCAAAAATAGAAAGAAATATGTAATCCAAATTAGGTTGACGCAGATCATGAAAGGATTTTCTGAAGAAGAAGTATTCCTAATCATTGAAAAGCATACCAAATGACTGATGAATGAACCTGGCGGAGAACAAGCCAACCTGAAGTATGCGGATTTAGCGGGATTGCAGTTACCAAGAGTTAATCTCGAAAAAGCCGACCTCACCGGCGCTAACCTTCAGGGAGCTGTGCTGCTACTGGCCAATTTAAAAGCAACCATCCTCAGCCAGGCAGACCTTTCCGGGGCGGATTTAACCAACGCCGTTCTGGAGGGTACATTTCTGGATTGCGCCAACCTGGCCGGCGCCAATCTATCGAAATGCATTTTGCTCTACACCGGCCTGCAGCAAGCCGATCTCACTTCCGCAAATCTCAGCGATACGTTTGTTAATAACGCCAGTTTGGAAAAAGCAAATCTGACCGGCGCTGATTTATCACGTGCGCGTATAAACAAAACTTTGTTCACTAACAGTCTGCTCTGCAAAGCCAACCTCGCACGCGCAACTTTCTTCATGGCCAATTTCAGCAATGCCGACCTGAGTCAGGCTAATCTCGATTGCAGTTATTTTAGAAAGTGTATCTTTAACAAGGCTAATTTCACGAATACCCACATTAAAGGTTCGAATCTATCCAGCGCGGATTTAAAAACCGCCGGAAATATTCGTGCCTGGTAATCTATACATATCTTAAATTATTCGCCGTGAAAATCTGAAAGGTGATCCTACGCCAAGTCAGACTCATTGAGTCGCTGGTTTGTTTTTTGGTGTTTTTGTTTGGATCAAAATTAAGTCACCGTGACCAAGACTTTATCCACCCGACGCCCGTCCATATCCATGACCTCAAAACGCATGTTTTTCCATTCAAAGTAATCCCCACTGACAGGTATCCGGCCAAGTTCGGACATGACCAGGCCGCTGAGGGTTTCGTAATCGCCCTCTTCTTCATCAGGCAGTTCGTCAATATCCAGGTAATCTTTCAACTCATCGATATGAATCATGCCGTCGAATAACCATGAACCATCCTCCCGTCGGATCGCTTCGGGTTCTTCTTCCCCAAAGGGCGCGATAACCTCGCCCACGATCGCTTCGAGAATATCATTCAAGCTGACCAAGCCTAAGACACCGCCATACTCGTCGATAATGACAGCTAATTCTGCTCCGGTACTCTTGAATGTCTGGATCACGTCCAGCGCGGGTGTGGATTCCGGTATGAAAAGCGGTTCCTGCAAGACGGATTGAATATCATATTGATTGCTTTCCAACCGCTGAAGTAAGAGATCCCGGGATTGGACAATACCAACCAGATTATCGATAGAATCCTTGATCACCGGAAAACGGGAAAAGGGAAATTTGTTGATGATATGTTGAATTTCTTCGTGCGTTGCGTCAATGTCCAGAAATACTGTCTCAGTCCTCGGAGTCATAAAAGCGCTGACATTTCGATCATTCAGGCGAAAAATCCGCTCAACCATATCCTGTTCGGATTCTTCAAAAATACCGCTTTCCGTACCCTGGTCTAAAATATCTTTCAAATCATCTTCTGTAACTTCCGGTTCAGTCGAAGGTTTTACTGCCAGAAGATTCAAGATCAAATTGGTAGACCCGCTTAAAAGACTGACGAAAGGTTTTGCAATCATCGACAAGACTTGCATAAAACCCGATGTACGGGAGGCAATTTTCTCGGCGCTGCTCATCGCCAGCCGTTTGGGAACCAATTCGCCGAAGACCAATGAGAGATAAGTAATGACGATTACGACTATTCCAACCCCAATTCCCTCACTGTAAGGCATCAAAGACGGTATTCTGGCAAGCTCGATTCCGATTTTTTCTGCAATGGTAGCACCGCCAAAAGCGCCGCTCAGGATTCCGATCAAGGTGATCCCAATCTGGACAGTTGAAAGGAAACGATTGGGATTGTTGGCCAACTCCAGCGCTCTGGCAGCTCCTGTGTTCCCATATTCGGCTTTTTTTTCCAATCGGTTTTTTCTCGCGGACACAATCGCCATTTCCGACATGGAAAATAGTCCATTCAATAATACCAGGCACAAAATGATTACTATTTCAACAAACATCGTAATTCTCCAATGAAAATCGATAGTACCAATATATGACTAACGCAAACCTCATTTTTTCCACCAGGGACTTTGGTTTGCGGTAATAATTAAGTATACGTAAAGATAATTTTTCTGAATGCCTAGGAGTGGATCAGAATCGTCGATTGATGTTTCTTCAGATAACATGCTTGAATCTAATTTTTTCATGCTTTCCCGGAAATTCTTTCCGGTTATTTATTTTTCTGCTCCAATTTTACATTGAAAACCGTAATCTGGCGAATGGGCGTCTATCGTTCAACCCGGGAGAAAGAAGAGAACCCCATTACTGGGGTTCTCGAATTTTATTAAATAATCCCGACTTGTTTACCTACTTGATCAAAAATCTCCAACACCCGGTCAATTTGCGCGTCGGTATGCGAGGCCATGTAACTGGTACGCAGCAGCTGCATGCCCTGCGGAACGGCCGGTGAAATGACCGGATTGACGAAGACGCCATTTTGGAAGAGGGTCTTCCAGGTTAAAAAGGTTTTCTCATCATCGCCAATAATGACCGGTACGATCGGGGTAACGGACTCGCCCACATTGAAACCCATCGCGCCCAGTTCCTTTTTTACGCGCGATCCGATCTGAATGACGCGTTCCGCCATTTGCGGTTCATCGCGGATCACGTGCAGCGCCGCCAAGGCAGCGGCAGCATTGGCCGCGGGGATGCTGGCGCTGAAGATCAATGACCGCGCGTTGTGCTTGATGTAGTGGATCACATCATCATCTCCGGCAATGAATCCGCCTAGAGACGCAAAGGATTTGCTGAAAGTGGACATGATCAGATCGACTCCCGCGTTCATGCCCTGCTCGGCCACGGTGCCGTGCCCGCCTCCCAGCACACCCATGCCGTGGGCATCGTCCACCATTAACCTGGCACCAAATTTCTTTGCCAATGCGGAAATTTCGGCCAGCGGGGCCAAATCGCCTTCCATGCTGAACATGCCGTCTACCACGATCAACGCACCCGCGCTTGCCGGCACGGATGCCAGTACTTTTGCCAGGTGATCCATGTCGTTATGGCGAAAACGTTCGATCTTGCCGTATCCCAGCCTGGCGCCATCCACAATGCTGGCATGATCATCTTTGTCAAGGACGACGATGTCA
>CALGUJ010000032.1 GCA_937902055.1 uncultured Pelolinea sp. | reverse complement strand
CGGGGAGAGCGAGGTGTTCGGCCAGGGCGGCGCGCATGGCGGTGCGGTCGTCCCAGGGGTATTCGGTTTCGCCGAAACACATGGATTGCTCATGGCCCTTGCCGCAGGAGATGACGATATCGCCGGGCTGGGCCAGCGCCACGGCTTTGCGGATGGCGTCGCCGCGGTCAGGCACGCGGAAGAAGGTTTGCCCTTCCACCCCGCCGTGTTTCACGGCTTCGTCGGCCATTTCCGCCAGGATGCCCTCCAGGCTTTCCGTGCGGGGGTCTTCGGCGGTCAGGATGGTCAGGTCAGCCAATTCGATGGACGCAGCAGCCATCATGCGGCGCTTCTGGCGGTCGCGCAGGCCGGCCGAGCCGAACACGGCGATCACGCGCCCGCTTCCCTTCATGCGGTTGGCGGTTTCCAGCGCCACCTTGAGGGCATTGGGCGTATGAGCAAAATCGACGATGGCGAGGAAATCCTGCCCCAGGTCGATGCGCTCCATGCGGCCGGGGACGCCTTCCAGGTCGCGCACGCCCGCCACGATGACCGGCATGGGCAAATCCAGGCCAGCCGCGGCCGCGCCGACAGCCGCCAGGATGTTGTGCATGTTGTAAGCGCCCACCAGGCTGGAATCGATCCAGTAAGACCTGCCGCGCCAGTCGAGCACAAAATGAATGCCATCCGGAGTAACCTGCAGGTCATGCCCGCGCAAGTCGTTATCTTCTCCCGTTCCATAAGTCACCAAACGGATATTGGCATAAGCCGGGTCCGCCAGGATGGCTTTCAGGGGAAGATAGGAGATATCGTCGTGGTTGAGGATGGCCACGCGGTATTGGCTGCCGTCCTTGACTGGCGTACAGGCCAGCCCGGTCAGCAGGCGGGACTTGGCTTCCAAATAGCTGGCATAATCGCCGTGGTAATCGAGGTGTTCGTGAGTGATGTTGGTGATCACGCCGATATCGTAATCGCAGGCGGTGGCGCGATGCTGCGCCAGGCCGTGGGAAGTGGTCTCGAGCACCACGTGGGTCAGGCCGCTGTCGACCATCCTGCGCAGAAGCTTTTGGATGGCGGGTGCTTCGGGGGTAGTGACGTGAAAGCCGGTATCGATCTGTTCGTCGCCGATCACGGCGCTCACAGTGGAGATCATGCCAGCCTTGATGCCGAATGCCAGCAAGATATTGTAGACCAGGTTGACGGTGGTGGTCTTGCCGTCCGTGCCGGTCACGCCGATGACGGTGAGTTGGCGGGCGGGGTTGCCATAGAAAGCGGCAGCCACGTAGGCCAGGGATTCGCGCGTGTCTTTTACGCGGAAGTAGGGAACACCGGTAATCTGCAGATCCTGAGTGCCGATCACGGCAATGGCGCCTTTTTGGATGGCGGGCTGGATGTAGGCATGCCCATCCGCGTTCCCGCCTTCCAATGCAACAAAGACATTCCCCGGCTCAACCTGGCGGGAATCAAACTGAATCCCGGTTATTTCGAGCGGAGGAATCTCAACTGCATTTTGGTTGGGTCCAACCAGGGGAACCAGATCGGTGAGAAGCATGAATTTAATTGCGAATTATTTCTTCGCTTCGTTTTTAGCCGCATCCGCAGCTTTCTTGACTGCGTTGCGCATCATGCGGGTATTGATGAACAAGACCAGCGGGATGCTGACGATCACGCAGACCAGCATGAAGATGGGTTTGGTGTTGTAGGTGCGGTCGATCCATAAGCCGACCAGCAAGGCAGCCAGCCCGACAAAAAAGGTCAGTGATCCGACTTTCGAGTATACGGGAGCCAATTGCCGGTTGATTTCCGCCTGCTGCTGTTTGCTGAGTTTTTTGGGTGAATTGCTCATGACTGCCAATTATATCATCGGCCTTCGCGCAGCCGTCCATGGAAAAAGACAGCCAGCAGGATCAACATAACCAATAATGCCAGATAACGCACCAACGCAGGCGGGAGACCCAGAATGGAAACTGACGCAATCTCAACCGGCACCGAGAACAAAGGTAAGCGCACGTTGTTCTGTACACCAACCGGCCTGAAATTGGCAACAATCCACAATTCTCCGCTGGCGTCCTGGGCGCCGCGCAGGCTGACCCCGTAAAGGAACACCTGGGTGTCCTTGCCAACAAATGGTTCAATCAAGGTATCCCCAGGTTGGACGGAAAGATTATTGACCACCAGGTTGGTTTCCAACGCCAGGCTGCAAGCATTGATCTCATTGTCCGATAATGGCTGCAATTTCAGCGGAGCCTGTAAAGTTAAAAGGATGTTGGATTGCTCCGTTTTCCAGATTCGCTTCGGCAGTTTGACTGTGAAATCATAGCTAGATAGCCTGTTGAGGAGCGGGCAGGATTGGGCTTCCGGTTGATTGAGAAAGTTTGCATCCATTTGCAATTCCCATGTAGTTTGCGGTAGCGGCCAGAGCGACCAGACGATGAAAGCCAGCGGTATTACCAACCAAATGAGCCACGAGCGCGGATCAATATTATTCTCATTTTTGTTATTTTTTCTCGGCATGGCGTTATTCTACCCTTTTGTCGCATTTTTTTATTACGCAAGGACAGTAATAATGATAAACTAAAATAACCTTTACAACCCTGGAGGAAATCAATGCCCAATCACCCCGCGGAGCCTTTCCGTATCAAGATGGTCGAACCCATCCGCCTGCCCCAGCGCGAAGAACGCGAAGCAGCCATGAAAAAAGCCGGCTACAACCTGTTCTCACTGCCGGCTGAAGAAGTTTTCATCGATCTGCTGACCGATTCCGGCACCGGCGCGATGAGCCAGCACCAATGGGCGGCCATCATGGAAGGCGACGAATCCTACGCCGGCGCGCGTTCGTTTTACCATCTCAAAGAAAGCATCCAAAAGATATTCGGTTTTCCCTATTTCGTCCCCACCCATCAGGGGCGCGCCGCGGAGAACATCCTCGCAGCCTTACTGGTGAAACCCACCAGTGTGATTCCCTCCAACATGCACTTCGACACTACCGAAGCCAACATTCGCGCGCGCGGAGGGCGGCCGGCCAACCTGGTTAACGATAAGGCTTTCGAAGTGGGACTACGCGCACCTTTCAAGGGCAATATGGACTTGCAGAAGCTGGAGGAATTCATCCAGGCGACCGGGACGGAAAACATCCCCTTCGGTTCGATCACCATCACCAACAACGCGGGCGGCGGTCAGCCGGTTTCATACGAGAATATCAAGGGAGTATCGGAAATCTACCACAAGTACAACATCCCCTTCTTCATCGACGCTTGCCGCTTCGCGGAAAATTGCTATTTTATCAAGCAGCGTGAGGCAGGCTTTGCGGACA
>CALGUJ010000031.1 GCA_937902055.1 uncultured Pelolinea sp. | reverse complement strand
CCGATACCACGGTCGAGGAAGTGGTGCAGACCATGGATATCCTGGTGCGCCAGGGAAAGATCCTTTACTGGGGCACCTCCGAGTGGGACGTGCTGCACCTGACGCAGGCTATTGCTTTTGCCAAAGACAACGGCCTGATCCCGCCGGCTACCGAACAGGCCAAATATCACTTGCTCAACCGCCGCCATGTGGAAAACGACCTGGCGCCGCTCTGCCAGGAGTACGGCCTGGGGCTGACCACTTTCAGCCCGCTATATAACGGCATCCTTTCGGGAAAGTACAACGACGGCATCCCGCAGGGCAGCCGCGCCGCGCTGGAGGATATGGCCTGGATGCAGGAACGCATCACGCCGGAGTTGATCGGGCAGGTGCGGCAATTCACCGCCATTGCCCAGGATTTAGGCACCACCACGGCGCAATTGGCGCTGGCCTGGGTGCTGCGCCGCAAGGAAGTCAGCAGCGTGATCACCGGCGCCACGCGCCTGGAACAGCTCGATGAAAACCTGGCAGCCGCTGAACTGGAAGGCCGCCTGACGGACGGCGTTTTGGATGCGATCGAGAAGATATTCGAACCGGATGTCTTGTAGCCGCATTAATATGGATTAATTCCGCATTAAAAATAGCCTATTGAAATTAATTTTCCGTTTTGTATAATTAATATACAATTTATTTCGGCTAAGTAAGTGACAGCTATGATCTGAAGTTTTATAAATGGTCGCTTGGTCTGGGAGGGCATCCAGGCAAGGGCTTCAGGGAGCAAATGGCGAAACCGGTCAATTTGGCCGGTTTTTTTGTTCTCAACCAACTCCTTCGAAATTTCTCAAAAACCCACCACAGCTCGAACAATATTAATAATCTTATTCGCTTCAACGCAGCACAAACGTGATGTTTTGAATTGAAAGGAGATGATGCGGGAAAACAAAATAGTTCTACCAGGTGAACCAAAATAATTAATTCTACTTTTGGAGGGTAGAAGTATGTATCAACTCATGAGACAAAAAAAATGGTTTTGGCTGCTGCCGGTGGTCTTGCTTTGCTCATTGTTTTTCGTCTCTACGGTTTACGCCCAAGACGAGATAATCCCTGAAGCAACTCCCGATGCAACCCCTGCAGTTATCGAGGAAGTCACGGTAAGTGAGGAAGTCCCTGAGGAGGAGGCATCGGCGCTTGAACCTGTGTCGGAAGAAATTGTAGAAGAGGTTCCTGAAGTTGACCCTGCTTTGGAAAGTTCTTCCGATACCGGTACTACAGCGATTGAAGAAGCAGGAATAGAGACTCTGCCGAATGAAGAAATCACAACTGTACCTGAAGAAGAACAAGCGGTGGAAGTTCCACTCGAGGAATTGGTTGAGATTCCACCTGCGGAAGCCATTTCTGCCAGCGACCCTTATTTCAAAGTTGGAACCATAACTTATGCATTCATGCTGCCTGGTGACTGCCCGAGTGATACGCCAACCTATATTTGCGCTGAGAACAGCAATCCGTTGACTGCTGCCATCCAATATTTGATTGATCACCCGGCCATGGTTCCCACCGACCGCAAGGTGTATGTCGAAGCAGGCACCTATGCGGGCATAACGCTCAATGGAGCCGCCTATCCCAACCTGGCATTGTTGAATGGCTTGATTGGCGAGGATGGTTCCGATGAAACAACCATCGGCGATATTGATATCTATAACTCCTCAGCGGGATTCACCTTGAGCGGCTTTACTGTGAACGGAGGGGTAACCATTCAAAATGCCACCGGTCTGGTAAAGGTGATCGATGTTAAGGTGAAGAATCCAAGTGGCAGTGGTATCTATGTCGGTACGAATGGTTCGGTAGAATTTGTAGATGTCGAAGCCAGCAATAACTCTCATATGGGCGCTGAAATCGATAATGGTTTCTCACCTGCGCATTATGTAAAAGTCACCAATTGCGAATTCGATGATAATGGCCAAAGTGGTGGAAATACTTATGGTTTGTATATCGACACGTTGGGCACAGTCACGTTAACGGGTATATCGGTCAGCCAGAATCGCGGACTGGGAGCGACCATTCACGACTTCAAAAGCCTGGTGATCATAAACAGTTTGTTTAATGATAACTACGCTGAACCGGATTCTTCAGGTTATGGATATGGCCTAATCGCGGAGCAAACGTCGTTGGTTGCGCCGGTAACACTAACCAATGTCATTGCCAGCGGAAATGAAAATACAAATATATACATCAATACCTTCGGCAATGTAAGCGGGACCAATGTTGAAGCCCGTTGGAGCCAGAAGGGTTCGGGTTTGTATGTCGATTCCAGCGGCAGCACTGCCCCGGCGACGGTTACGATCAATAATGGGCAATTCCGCGAAAATTACGTTGAAGGCTTGCATATTGAATGCAAAGGCAACATCACCTTGAATAACATCGTAGCCAACCAAAATACAACCGGAGATGGCGCGTACCTCAATAACTGTCTATACACCAGCGGCGCCTGCATGGGTACGGGTGGTGTGTCGCTCTCCGCGGTTTGGCTGGCCGACATGCTCAATGAATTTTACGATAATGGCGCATACGGAATTGAAGTTTACTCGAAGGGCGCAGTAACGCTGAGCAACCTGGATGCTTACGAAAATACCAGTGGCGGGGTTTATATCCAAAATGATTACGGCACCGGAAATGCCACTGTCAATACCACATATATTGGCAGCTGGTACAACTGGCTGGGCAACAATGAAGGCGATACCGGCTTGATCATAAAATCAGGCGGAAATATCCTGGTGGAGTACGTTGCAGCGGATAACAATGCCAAACACGGCATGGATTTGAGATCGGAAGAGCACACGTCTGAACTCCAGTCACGAGTGGATATCT
>CALGUJ010000030.1 GCA_937902055.1 uncultured Pelolinea sp. | reverse complement strand
CATTCAGGTGGGGAGGCGGGGCGGGGGTTTCGGAGCCGGTGCCGTAATTCTCGAAGAGGATGACCACGCCGCCGGGACGCAGCAGGCGCAGCGCCTCGCTGACGCCATTTTCCAATTCCGCCTGCCAGCGGTCGGCTCCCCAAACCGCCAGATAGCAGAAGCTCCAGCCGGCAATGACCAGGTCGGCGCAGGCATCCGGGAAGGGTACACGGCGCATATCAGCCACAGAAAGCACGGTATGCGCGGTTTCTTCCGGGCGCAACAGGCCGGCGGCCTGGCTGAGCATGTGGAAGGAGATGTCGCTGGCGTATACCCGGCGCGCTTCGCGCGCCAAGAAGCGCGTCAGGCGGCCGGTGCCGGCGCCCAATTCGACAATATCCAAACCGGCAAAATCGCGGATATTCCGCACGACCTTGGGGAGATTCTTTTGATAATCCTCGCGATAGACCAATTGCTCATAGCGATCGGCGTGGGATTGGTAGACTTCTTTTTCGGTAGGCATTGGACGATTTTACTATGGATGAAGGACGGTGTCAGGGTTTTTCGCCCCAACGGTCGATCTTGTCCCAATCGTTTTCAGGCGAAGAGAGCGGGTCGCCGGAAGCCAGCACCAGGTCCTCCATCAATTTCTGGGTTTTGGCGGCTTCCCAGGCATTGACGAGGGGCGTTTGGCGGGTCTGGACGCATTCAAGGAAGTGCGCCACCTGGCCTTCGAATCCGCGCTCGCGCAATTCGGGCACCCATTTACCGGCGCGGTCGGCGCCATAGACTTCCTCATGGTCACCGTACTTCACGCGCAGCTCACGGAAAGCATCCACGTGCAGGCTGAAGCCTTCGCCATGCAGGTCAACGCTTTCCTGCCAGGCGCCGGCCTGCAGGCTGTTCACCAGGGTGACCAGACCGCCGGCGGCAGTGCGGGCGGTACTGACGGCGCCGGTCAACCTGCCGTCCTGCAGGGTGTAATGGGTGGAGAGAGCTTGCAGATCGCCGCAGTAAAAGCGCATCAGGTCGATTTGATGAATGGTGTCGTCGAGGTACTGGTTGAAGAGATTCACATGCGGGCTGACCGGGCGGTGCTTTTGGATCAGCGCGGTTTGGATACGCCGTTCGCCGAAGAGTTCCTTAGCTTGACGATAGAGCAGGGCATAACGGCGGTTGAAGGCCACTGCCATGACACGCCGGTGTTTGTCGGCCAGGCGGGCTAGCTCTTCGGCCTGGGCGCTGGAGGTGGCCAGGGGTTTCTCGACGAACACGTCGACGCCGTTTTCCAACAGCAGCTTGCAGATATCGAAATGGCTGGTGTTGCTGGAGACTACGAAAGCCGCCTGCGGGCGGGTTTCCAGCACTGCCTCGAGATTGGTGGTGGTATTTTCGATGCCCCATTTGACGGATACCCGGTCGAGGGTGGCCTGCGTGCGGCTGTAGAGCGAGGTAAGTTCCAACCCGGGCCATTTCAGCAGCAGCGGGAAATAAGCCTTTTCGGCAATCCCACCGGCCCCGATGACAGCGATTTTCATGCGAAATTCCTTTCTTTTCCCGTTCAAGCCAGCGGCAGCCGAATGGTTTCCGCGCCGCGGGCGGCGGAGAGATAAGCCGCTTCGAGAATTTCCTGGGCCTTTACGGCCGAAGCAAAATTCACGGCTGAAGGACGATTTTCAACGATATTCAACAGGAAGTCCATGATACAAGCGAAATGGGTGTCGTTGAAATCGCCGAGCGAAAGCTTGGCGGGCGGGTATATCTCGCTCATGGGGCGTTCACCCTCCGGAAGCGGAAAGTCCTGCGCGCCGAAGCAGACCTGCTTGCGCTGCAGATCGTACCAGAGCGCGTTTTGCGGGCGCAGGAAATCGACCTCAAGGCTGCCGCGGCTGCCGAAGATCTGTATGCGCGAGGTATCGCTGATACCGCCGCACATGCGGGTGGTTTCGACTACACCCTGCGCGCCGTTCTTCAAACCGAGCGTGCAGAGCGCCCAATCATCCACATCCACCGGCACCAACTCGCTGCTGCCGGCTGCTTTGGGGCGCGCGGCGATGAAGGTGCGCGTGCGGCACTGCACCCAATCGGCGTCGCCCAGCAGGTAACGTACAGTATCGATGGAATGCACGCCCAGGTCGGCCAGCGCGCCGCCGCCGGAAAACTTGTTCTGCAGGCGCCAGGAGATGGGGCGCTGGGGATCCATATAGCTGCTATGGAAGAGATAAGCGCGGAAATTGTAAATCTCACCCAGCGCGCCGCTGTCCAGGATGGCTTTGGCCTGGCGGGCGGCGGGGTAGTAGCGCATGACAAAGGCGGTGTGGGTCAGCACGCCGGCCTGGCCTGCTTTTTCGGCCATGCGGCGGGCTTCGGCCAAATTCAGCGCCAACGGCTTTTCGCAATAAATATGCTGTTTTTTATCAGCCGCGGCGGAAATATGCTCGAGGTGCAGGTGGTTGGGCGAGCAGACATCGACCACATCCAGGTCCTGATTGAAGAAATCGAACGGATCGGCAGTTTCGAGCGGGCTGCCCAGGTTATTCAATAATTCCCGATCGCGGCCGGCGGCGGAACGCAGCACGGCAGCCAGGCGGGCGTTGACTTTGGGCTGGCTAAAGCAATGGGGGATGGAATGATAGGCATGGGCATGCACCTTGCCGATACCTCCCAAGCCGACCAGTCCGATTTTCATTTGTTTTTCCGTCATGGATGAGTTCTCCTTATTTTGAGTATACCAATTTGCCTTTAACGAAAGTCATGAATACGTTCAAATCCGCGTCGACCAGGGCTAGGTCGGCAGACTTGCCGGGCTGCAAACTTCCCAGCCGGTCATCCAACCCCAACACCCTGGCGGGATTGAAAGAGGCCATTTGGATTGCTTCTTTAAAAGATGCACCTGCCAACCTGATCATGTTGCGCACACAGCCGTTGAGGGCGGCCGTGCTGCCGCCGATGGTGCCATCCGGCAAGGTGGCAAATCCGCCGCGCACGGAAACTTTCTGGCCGAGCAGATCATAATCGCCGTCCGGCATGCCGGCGCCCGGCATGGCATCGGTGATCAACACAAGGCGGTCGACGCCCAGGCAGCGCAGCAAGATGCGCATGGCGGCCGGATGAACGTGGCGTCCGTCAGCGATCAACTCGGCCGTGACGCGTTCGGAAGCCAGCAGCGCGCCCACCACGCCCGGCTGACGGTGATTGAGCGGCGATTGGGCGTTGAAAGCATGGGTCACGTGGGAATAATATCCGCGCAAAGCAGCGGACGCTTTTTCGAAATCCGTGTTGGAGTGGCCCAGGGCGGGGATCACGCCGGCATCGGCCAACAGGCGCGCCACCTCGGGCGCACCCGGCAGTTCCGGCGCCAGGGTCATGTGTTTGATCCAACCTTGGCCGGCGTCGAGATAAGACTGCGTCTCCGCACGGCTGGGCAGGCGGATCCAGGCCGGGTTATAGGCTCCGTGCTTTTCGGGATTGAGAAAAGGCCCTTCGAGGTGCAAGCCGAGAGGCTGGGCGCCGCGATACTCACGGTGGAGCAGGTTGGCGTAGGCTGCGAGGGTCTTTTGGATGAAGTCCGCGTCAGGGCCGGTGAGGGATAACAGAAAACCGGTTTCTGCGTTGCCGGCGGCCCAGGTTGAATATTTTTCCAGATCAGCCGCCAGATCACCCAGACCGAAGGAAACGCCAAAGCCGCCATGGACATGCATATCGATCAGGCCGGGGATGAGATATCTGCCGCCCGCGTCGACGCGGGTGATTTTTTCATGCAGCGAGGGCGGCGTTTCACCGATGGACACGATCAGGCCCTGGTCGTCAAACAGCAAGGCGGAATCGCGCAGTTCTTCAAATGGCGTAACCAGCGTGGCGTTTTCGATTAAGGTGGTCATGTTGTCCCTACAAGCAGATTGAATGAATTATAAACCCAAGCGGAAAAATGGGAACCGGTCTATTCTAACGCAAACAGACTGGGTTGGGTGGGCGGACGGCGGCCATCGAGCAGGACAAAAGCCGCGGCGCGCTGCGAATGGATGCCCAGTTTTTCCAGGCTGCCGAGATCGCGCAGGGTATGCCAGCGGCGGGCTTTCAGAATGGCTTCAGCGGATTTGGGGCCGATACCGGGCACGCGCAACAACTCTTCGCGGCTGGCGCAGTTGAGCTCCAGCGGTTGAGGAGCGAGATGAGACTGCGCCCAGCGCTGCTTGGGATCAGACTCCAGAGGCAGGTTGCCGGCGGGATCGAGGATGAGTTCCTGCCGGGAAAAACCATAATCGCGCAGCAGAAAATCGGCCTGGTAAAGGCGCAGCTCCCGGCGCAGCGGGATGGGGTCATGGTGCTGCAGGGGCGTATCGAATTCGGGCTTGAGCGCCGAGTAATACACGCGCCACAGCCCGTAAGCGCGGTGGAGGGTTTGGGAGGTTTCCAGCAATTCCAGGTCGCTCTCGCCCGCACCGCCCACCACGAACTGGGTGCAGGAAGACGGCCAGCGGTTCTTCCAACCGCCGGCGGCAGGCAAAGCCCGGCGGATCTGGTTGATCCAGCGCAGGGGAGTGAGCAATTGGGGCAGGAAGCGCTTGCTGGGCGCCAGATCGGGCAGGCGGCGGGCGTTGGGCGCTTCGAGGTTGACCGACACGCGGTCGGCCAGGCGCATGGAAGCCAGCACCTGGTCGTATTCGGCGCCCGGCATAATCTTGAGATGCAGGTAACCGCGGTATTCGAATTTATTGCGAAGCACCTCGGCGGCAGCAATCAGGCGGTCTTGAGTGAGCACGCCGCCGCCGAACACGCCGGAACTGAGAAAAACGCCCTGGATGAGGCCGGCATTGGTGAGATTGAGCACCACGCGGGCGAATTCCTCCGGCTGGTAGCTGGCGCGGCGGATATCACGCCCGCGGCGAAAACAACAGTAGAGACAGTCATTTTCGCAGTAGGTGGATAGCAGCGATTTCAGCAAGGTGGTGGATTTGCCATTCGGTAAGCGGGCTTGCGTGAGAACGATCCCCTTTTTACAGACAGCGCCCGACAAGCGGCAGCCGTCCTCACCGGTTTCGCGTTGGCTGGCGCCGGAGAGCAGCTCCAGTTTCTGAAGATCGTCCATG